>DATAHD010000642.1:0-3188 GCA_036263395.1 Rhizomicrobium sp.
CACAAACGCGATGAGACCGCACTGCGCTCCGGCCACCAGCCACAGGCTCTGCTGCCCGCCCATGTAGCGCAGGAAGTACGAATAGACCGGCGCCCGCTCTGGCACGAAGTACTCGGCCAGCCCCTGAAGGACATAAGCACCGGTGTCGTAGAAGGTGATCGGAAAGCCGTTCCAGACCGCCACGCCCAGCAGGATCGCCGTCAGCCCGGCCACCGCCAGCAGCTCGCCAACAAGCGTGTCGAGGCCGACCGTCGGGAACCCATCCCACAGTCCCCACGGCTGCGTCCGGCGCGCATTGCCGACCGTCGTGTCACTCATTGCGTTCTGAACTGCCCCTGCACTTGCCCTAGCGAATAGCCGATCCGGCCATGTGACCGCATCTTACTTCCGCGTTAGCCAGCCAATCCTGTGCCAGAATACCGTGGCGGGAACGCGGCAATAGCGCCGGACTTCACGGCAAAACCGCGATTGACTTGAAGTCCCCCCCTCCTAAACTCCGCCCCCGCTTCGAATTGCACGTTTTTCCGGGAGAATCATGACGGATCAGGCTCATGGCGCGGTGCGGCGGGAACGCCCCCGGTCGCCGCATATGACGATTTACAGCCCGCCCGTCACGATGGTGACCTCCATCACCCACCGCATCACGGGTATTGGTCTGGCCGCGGGCACCCTGCTGATTGCTTGGTGGCTGGTCTCCATCGCCTCCGGTCCGGACTTCTACGGCCCGTTCCAGGCCTTCGTCGGCAGCATCTTTGGCCAGCTGATCCTGTTCGGCTTCACCTGGGCCCTCGCCTATCACTTCTGCAACGGCATCCGGCACCTTGCCTGGGATTTGGGCTACGGCTTCGACATCCGCACGGCGCACGCGACCGGTCTTCTGGTCTTCGGACTGTCGATCGTCATCGCGCTCGGCATCTTCGCCTGGCTGTATCTTGCGAAGGGGATGATGCCGGTATGACCCACCTCGACACCCCGCTGCACAAGGTTCAGGGCCTCGGCTCCGCCCATTCCGGCGTGAAGCACTTCTGGCGTCAGCGCGTCACCGCCGTCGCGCTCATCCCGCTGGTGATCTGGTTCGCCTACGCCGTGCTCCGCCTCGTCGGCGGCTCGATGATCGACACGCTCAGCTTCTTCCAGCACCCGCTCAATGCCGGGCTGATGACGGCGTTCATGATCATCGTGCTCTACCACATGACGCTCGGCCTCCAGATGGTGATCGAGGACTACGTCCCGTCGCCCGGCGGCAAGATCGCCCTTCTTCTTCTCAGCCGCGCCTTTGCGCTGGCCGTCGGCGCAACCTGCGTCCTCGCTCTTCTCAGGATCGTCATCTGATGTCCGCTGCTTATCCGATCACCGATCATACCTTCGACGTGGTTGTCGTCGGCGCCGGCGGCGCGGGTCTCCGCGCCACGCTCGAATGCGCCAACAGCGGCCTCAAGACCGCCTGCATCACCAAGGTCTTCCCGACCCGCTCGCACACCGTCGCGGCACAGGGCGGCATCTCCGGCGCCCTCGGTAACATGGGCGAGGATGACTGGCGCTGGCACATGTACGACACCGTGAAGGGGTCGGACTGGCTCGGCGACCAGGACGCCATCGAATACCTCTGCCGCAGCGCTCCGGACGCAATCTATGAGCTGGAGCATTTCGGCGTGCCGTTCTCGCGCACCGAGGAAGGCAAGATCTACCAGCGCGCCTTCGGCGGCATGACCAGCCATTTCGGCAAAGGCATCGCACAGCGCACCGCCGCCGCTGCCGACCGCACCGGTCACGCCATCCTGCACACGCTCTACGGCCAGTGCGTGAAGCACGAGGTGAACTTCTTCATCGAGTATTTCGTGCTCGATCTCATCAAGGACGATGACGGCACGATCCGCGGCATCATGGCGTGGAACCTCGACGACGGCACGATCCACCGCTTCCGCGCCCACCGCGTGATTATCGCGACCGGCGGCTATGGCCGCGTCTACGCCAGCTGCACCGGCGCCCACACGCAAACGGGCGATGGCAACGCGATGGTTCTGCGCGCCGGCCTGCCGCTGCAGGATATGGAGTTCGTGCAGTTCCACCCGACCGGCATCTTCGGTGCCGGCGTGCTCATCACTGAAGGTGTGCGCGGCGAAGGCGGCTACCTCACGAACAGCGAAGGTGAGCGCTTCATGGAGCGTTACGCTCCGAACGCAAAAGACCTCGCCAGCCGCGACGTCGTCTCTCGCGCGATGACCATCGAAATCCGCGAAGGCCGCGGTGTCGGTCCGAATAAGGACCACATCCACCTGCACCTGTCGCATCTCGACCCGAAGATCATTCACGAGCGCCTGCCCGGCATTTCGGAAAGCGCGCGCATATTCGCCGGCGTCGATGTCACGAAGGAGCCGATCCCGGTACTCCCCACCGTGCACTACAACATGGGCGGCATTCCGTGCGCCTACACGGGCGACGCGCTGACACTCAGCAACGGCAACCCGGACACCGTGGTGCCCGGCCTGATGGCCGTCGGCGAAGCGGCGTGCGTATCGGTGCACGGCGCCAACCGCCTCGGCTCCAACTCGCTCATCGACCTTGTCGTGTTCGGCAAAGCCGCTGGCATGCAGGCGAAGAAAGAGCTCAGCGAGGACATGGGCCACCACGACCTGCCCAAAAACGCCGGCGACAACGCCCTCGCCCGCCTCGACAAGCTGCGCTACGCCAAGGGCAGCACGCCGACCGCCGAGATGCGCGCCGCGCTACAGAAGGCGATGACGGAAGACGCTGCGGTGTTCCGCACCGGTGAGTCCCTGCGTCAGGGCCGCGACCGCGTGCATGCGGTCTACAACACCTTCGACAACGTAAAGGTCACCGACCGCTCGATGATCTGGAACAGCGACCTCGTCGAAACGCTCGAGTATCAGAACCTCGTGCAACAGGCGCTGGTGACGATCGAAGGCGCCGTGAACCGCGAAGAAAGCCGCGGCGCCCACGCCCGCGAAGACTTCCCGAACCGCGACGACCAGACGTGGATGAAACACACGCTCGCCTGGCTCGACGAAAGCGGCAAAGTCACCATCGACTACCGCCCGGTCCACACCTACACGCTGACCAACGAAGTCGAATACATCCAGCCGAAAGCGCGGACGTACTAATCACTTCCCCCTCCACGCGTTGGAGGGGGCGCAGTGCACTGCGACAGCAAGGCAATGCGGGGGGAG
>DATAHD010000643.1:0-8081 GCA_036263395.1 Rhizomicrobium sp.
ACATGCTGGTCGTCGGCGAGCGCGAAGCCGCCGAAGGCAAGGTCGCGGTGCGCCTGCGCTCCGGCAAAGACCTGGGCGCCATGCCGCTCGAAACCTTCATGGCCCGCATCAAGAAAGAAGCCGAGACGCGGCAGGATGAGGTCGATTAACGAGCTTCGATGCCAAGTTCGTGCAGTATGGGGCCGTCAATGTCCTCAAACTTCACGCTCTTGGCGCCGGCTTGATAGAGAATCTCCCGAAACGACGCCATGCGGCGCCCCGGTGAGGGGCGCCTCACTTTCACAGCGGCGCTGGGCATATACCCGAAGTTGACGACAACGACGACCACGCCGCGCAAGTCCAAGTGACCGCACAGACCTAAACTCGTCTTCTCGACGGGCGTGTCATCGAGGTCCGAGAATACGAGCAGATAACGCTCACGGGCTGGATACTTCTCGAAAACCAATTCCGCGCGACTAAGGGCACCCTTGATGTCCGTGCTGTCGGACCATTCCAACCTCGATCGTATCTCTCTGAAGCTCGTCTTGAACGCTTCGCGCCAAGTGAGCTCTCCGGTTACTGGCCGGTGGCGCTCCAGATAACCAATGCCATGCATGTCCCAAGGGGACAATTCATCGACTTTCAATGTCGACAGATCGCAGTTGTTCCGAACCCAACCGTCCATAGCCAGGAATGAGAAGTAATCGTTGTCCGTGATCGAGGTCCCGATGTGGGCAACTCGATCCAAGTTCTGGGCACGATCTTGCTCGGCGGAGATGCCGCGCTCGTGCTGATAGCTTTGCGAGACATCGTATATGACCGATATATGCCGCCACCTGAGAATGGTTGGACTGAGCGGCGACGCAAACCCGAATAGCCCGATCGTTGCGATAACAACGAATAACATTCTCTGTTTCATAACATGCGCCCTCCCCGCCGGATCATGCCGATAAATTGCAGTGGCAGAGTTATGGCCTTGAAGACGGCGTCGAAGACGATCCCAATTCCCCAAAGCAACATGAACGCAAGGAAGAGCACTACCGAAAATCCGAGATAGCCGATCGACAGCATCAGACTGGCGACGGGCAGGTAGAGTTCTTCGAAAAAATCGAACGACAGTCCAATGATCATCAAGACGAACGGCATCGCGACAGCGAGCGTGAATTCGTAGGGCGTCATGTCGTGGATGGCAGCGATGCGACGTTTCGCATAAGCAATCTGCTGGAGCTCCGTCGTGGTTGGCTTAGAAGGGCTCGCAGAGTTAGACCCGGGCAGCGACTGGCATTCGGGTATAAACTGGCTCACGTCCATGCAGGCGGTTTCGAGAGCGAGCGCCTGATGGATCTTCGACAGCGTTCCTTCATAGACGCCGAGCAGCGCGAGAAAACAAAACAAGCCCAACACCACAGCCGTACGCAGTGTTTTCGCCTCCCTGCTTCCACCTAATAGGCGCGACAGCTTCATGATGTTTGTGACGCCTGCTACTTCGAGCAGGATGAAGCCCACGATCGCGTCGAACGCGATCATCAGAAGAGTCAGGGTCTCTGGCGTTCCCAACGACCCATCATTGAGCTTTGCTTCGCCAATAGGCCGGAACACCTCATCCAGCGTCCTGACAAAGGGAAGCAACGTCGTGTAGCTCAACCTCATCGAGAGGTAGACCATCGCCGCTCCGATGATGCCGAAAGCCAGCCGTGACGGCGCATTGCGCTCGGTAAAAAGGTTGATCTCGTTCCAGCGATGCGCTGCCCGGCGGACTTGGGCGCCGAACCTCAGCCAGCAAATGCGCGCGGAACGCAGAGCAGCGAAAGCCGCTTGCCGCACAAACAGCCGGCGAATGCGATCCAGTTCGAGGCGCTCAAGATAGACCGCCAAGATAGCGAGAAAAGCCGTCGCATAAGGATGCGCCAGCACGATCCCGGCAAACGCCCCCCAGAGGGCAATTGCCCACGCTCCAATCCAACTCATTTCCCCCACCCCTGGGAATATCAATAGTAGAATTTCTTATTTATTTCAATCTAAGGTTGTTATTGGCGACGACCGGGGGCGTAGCCGCCTTGCCTTCGGCGGGAAATTCTCCATATTCTGGGGTGACTTGTGGGGGACTCGCCCCACTGGCGTGGTATGTCCGCGCCCTCGACCGGAAGGTAACTGTCGCGCCACTGAGAGAAACGTAGGTTTCGCTAGGCTCGCCAGACCTTAGCGAACGGCGATGGTGCACGGTTTAATACAGGAGAGTTGTCATAGTACCCAGACGTTTCCAGGCGAATGACCGGCCCCCGGCGAAGGGCGGTCCGCACATCAACGACGAAATTACCTCGCGCACCATTCTTCTGATCGGTGACGACGGCCACAAGTATGGCGAGATCGGGCTTCAGGAAGCCATCGCCATCGCCGAAGAAAAAGGCTTAGACGTCGTCGAGGTTTCGCCCGAGGCGAAGCCGCCCGTATGCAAAATGATGGACTACGGGAAATACAAATACGAGCAGCAAAAGAAGGCCAACGAAGCGCGCAAGAAGCAGCGGGTCATCGAGATCAAGGAGATCAAGATGCGCCCGACGATCGACGATCACGATTACGACGTGAAGATGCGCGCAATGAAGCGGTTCTTCGAGGAAGGCGACAAGGTCAAGATCACCCTGCGCTTTCGTGGCCGCGAGATGGCGCACCAGAATCTGGGCATGGAGTTGCTCAACCGCGTGACGAAAGACACGGAAGTCTTCGCCAAGCTGGAGCAGTATCCCAAGCTGGAAGGCCGTCAGATGATGATGGTCCTGGCACCGCGTTAAGCGCCAATCCCTACGCCAGAATGACGAAACGGGGCCTCTTAAAGGGCCCCGTTTTCGTTTACCCCACCAAAATTCGTTTGATCAGAAGACCCGGGTTGCGGTGCGCACTGCGGTGCCGCCGAGGTCCTGGATCGGGCCGAGCGGCTGGATCACCTGATGCGAGTCCTCGATGTTCGGGCGGCCCGACATCACCTTGTAGGCGACGCGGCCGTTCTCCACGAGCAGCGTGACTTCCGCCGACCAGCCGCGGTTCACGACCGTCCGCTCAAAACCGAGCAGGTCCATCAGGACGTTGCCCTGATGCTCCTGCTCCAGCCGCTGCGGCCGGAACACGAAGGCGGTGCAGCGGTCGCGCGCCTGAATGCAGCCCTGGACTCGCGGATCGAGCTTGTCGAAGCGGATCGAGTCCCGCGGCATGAAGCGTTCGATCACGCCGAGATAGGAGAGGACTTCGACATTCGTCGTGGTCACGGAATCGAAGCCGATGGTGCTCAGATCCGATACCGGGGTCACGCCCGGCTGGATTGTGTTGTAGGCGGTCGCAACGTCCGCATACGAAGCAAAACGTGTGTTGTTGACCGTTGTTTCGTGCGGAAGAAGTCCGAAGCCGCCGCATCCCACCAGCGACAGCGTTACGAACAAGCTGGCAATAACACGTGCGTACCGGCGCGAACCGGTAAGGTCCCCCAAACGCATACCCACGCCCCACTCTTATCGTTGGGCAAACGTTATCGAATCAATTGTCCCTTGCAAACACAATCTGCGTCATCCGGTAACCATCGGAGCACTTTTAAGGTTCTGCGACAGCCGCGCAGCATTGGGTGAAGACATCGAGATCGACATTGCTGCCCGACAGGACGACCACCAAGGTCTTTCCATAAACCTCGATTTTCCGGGCTAAAATGGCAGCCAATGCCGCGCTGCCCCCCGGCTCAACCACCAATTTCAGTGTACGGAACGCCAGACTGACCGCGCGTTGCAGGTCTTCGTCGTTAACCACGTCGACCGACGAAATGTATTCGCGTGCCAGAGCGAACGGGATTTGGCCGGGCTGCGGCGCCATCAGAGAATCCGCGAGCGTCTTCGCGCTGGCCGGCGTCGCGGTGCGTTTGCCGCTTGCGAGCGAGAGCTTCATGCCTTCATAGCCGCTGGCTTCGACACCGATCGTTCCGGTTGCAGGCGAGGCATTTGCAATCGCGAGGGACACACCCGAGACAAGCCCGCCGCCACCGCATGGGACGATAACGTGATCGGCGACGACGCCGCGCCGTTGCAGATCCTGCGCGATCTCCAATCCAACCGTGCCCTGCCCCGCTATCACGTAGCGGTCGTCGAACGGCTTCACCAAGGTTGCGCCCTGCTCGGCGCAGATGCGGCTGGCGATGGCTTCGCGATCTTCACGCTGGCGGTCATAGGTCACGACCGTTGCGCCATAGCGGCGGGTGCCCTCCATCTTTGCCTTCGGCGCATCGGCCGGCATCACGATGGTCGCTGGCATTCCGAACAGCGCGGCGGCCGCCGCGACGCCCTGGGCGTGATTGCCGGAGGAGAACGCGACCACGCCCTTGGTGCGGTCTTCTTCCGGAATCAGGCCGAGCCGATTGCAGGCGCCGCGGAATTTGAAGGAGCCGGTCCGCTGCAAGGTCTCGGGTTTCAGGAAAACACGCGCGGACAGGCGGTCGCTCAAGGCCGGGCTTTCAAGCAGGGGCGTGCGGACCGCATAGGGCGCGATACGGCGGGCCGCGGCCTGAATGTCTTCGAAGGTGGTCAGATCGATGTCGGTGGTCATGGCGTGTCGGTCACATGGAGAAGGCGGCGCATCGTAGGCTGCACCGTTGCTGTGACAAACGCGCACGCGAGTCACACCCCTTCTTTCTGCCAGCAAAAAACCGTTTTGCTTCCGGAAAAAGAGGTTTATTGGTCGAACCGCCCCGGCCCATTCCGGACCGTCGGCAATCGACAACCTCTTCGCCCCTCAAGATCGGTGCGTGGCATGCTGAAGACCTATCAGCTGCAGAACGGCGGCCTCAAAGGCACTGTGGTTTCGGACGGCGCGAACATCGCCCCCGAAAGCCTTTGGATTGACCTGTTCAATCCGACGGTCGAGGAACGCGCCGTGGTGAACGCGGCGCTCGGCGGCATGGAAATGCCCACCCGCGCCGACATGGAAGAGATCGAGGTGTCGAGCCGCCTGTACCATGAAGATGGCGGGTATTTCATGACCGCCCTCCTCCTCGGCAACAGCGACACCGATCATCCGATGGCGGACGTGGTGACGTTTGTGCTGGCGCGCGACCGGCTGATTACCGTTCGCTACATCGATCCACAGCCCTTCCGCACCTATGCTGCCCGCTGCGAGCGGACGGTGGTTCAGGTCATGCGGGCGGAAGAAGTCCTGCTGGGCATCATGGACGTGATCATCGACCGGATGGCCGACGTGCTCGAGCGCGCCGGGACCGAGATCGAGACCATCAGCCGGGAAATCTTCGATCCGGAGGTCCAGCGCCAGATGGGCGGCAAGGACTTCCAGGGCATCCTGCGGCGCCTGGGCCGCAAGCACGACCTGACCGGCAAGATGCGCGAAAGCCTGCTGACCATCGCGCGCCTCCTCAGCTTCATCTCCCCCGCTGTGGAGGGGAAACCGTTGAAGGACGTGAAGACCCACGCCAAGACGCTGACCCGCGACGTGCAGTCGCTGCAGGACCACACGTCCTACATGACGAGCAAGCTGAGCTATCTGCAGGACGCGACCCTGGGCCTGATCAACAACGAGCAGAACAACATTATCAAGATCATGTCGGTCGCGGCGATGGTGTTCCTGCCGCCGACCCTGTTCGCGTCGATCTGGGGCATGAACTTCAAATACATGCCGGAGCTCAATTCGATCCTGGGCTATCCGTTCGCGATCGTCGTGATGATCATATCCGCTATCCTGCCCTATCTGTGGTTCCGGCGGCGCGGCTGGCTGTAGTCTGACGCGATGAAGCAGCCCTATCTGGGGATCGCGCTGAAGGTCAGCGCCACTCTCGCCTTCTCGATTATGTCGGCGTGCATCAAGCTGGCCGGGCCGGTGCCGGTGGGCGAAGTGATCTTCTTCCGCTGCATTTTCGCGCTGGTGCCGCTGTTCGCGCTGTCGGTCTACACGGTTGGGCCGCGGGCAGTGGTGCAGACGAGCAAGCCGTGGCTGCACGTGATCCGGTCGACCATCGGCATCTCGTCGATGTTCATGGGGTTCTCGGCGATCAAGATGCTGCCGCTGGCGGATGCCACGGCCTACAGCTTCGTGATGCCGATTTTCGTGGTGGTGCTGGCGTCGCTGATGCTGCGCGAGACGGTTGGGCCGGTGCGTGGCGCGGCGGTGGTGATCGGGTTCGCCGGTGTCGTGCTGATGACCCAGGCGCATGGCGGGCTGACCGCGATCATCGAGGCGGGCTTCTCGGCGGGGTCAGGCCTCGCGCTGACCGGCGCGTTCCTCTCCGCCTTTGTGGTGATCTTCATCCGCCAGATGAGCAACAGCGAACGCAGCGAGACTATCGTGTTCTACTTCATGACGGTGAGCGCCGTGGTGAGCGGTATCACGATGATCTGGGAGCATGTGATGCCGACGCCGCTGGTGGCGTTCTGGCTGGTGATGAGCGGGCTGCTGGGCGGCGTGGGCCAGATCTGCATGACCTACAGCTACCGCTTCGCCGAACCGTCCATGCTCGCGCCGTTCGACTATGTCGCGATGGTTTGGGCGATGGCGCTGGGCTTTTTGATCTTCGGCGACGTGCCCGCCGCCGTGATGCTGGCCGGCGCCGGCGTGGTGATCGCGGCGGGCCTGTTCATCGTCTGGCGCGAACGCGAGATGCACCGCGAGGATCTGCTGGTCGATCCGGTGCAGGTCGACAGCTAACGCCCGAGGCTCACCCGCAAGGCATCGATCTCGTCGACCAGTGCGTCACCGAAATAATGGCGGAGTTCGCCGCGCAGGCCGTCATAGATCACGAGGCCCTGGTTCATGCAGACGAGATCGTTGTCCAGGATTTCGCCCGATGGGCACAGCATCCCTTCCGAAAAGGTCAGCGGAAACAGCGCGCTGACCATCGGTTTGAGCTGGTGATAGTCGATACCGTTCGCCAGGCAGTATGCGTGGATCTTGCAGCCGCGCTTCTCGCGGTCGAGGAAGATGCAGGCGCCGTCGCGCACCGCGGTGCGGCCGTTGCCGCCGCCCGGAAATTCCGCGTCTTCGGCGTATTCGTCGGTGAACCATTCGTCCGGTTTCGATCCGACGAAAGCTGCGAAGTCGGGCCCGAGCGCTTTCAGGCGCGCCATGTTCTCCGTGTCGATATCGACTCCGTAGGAGCAGCACGCGTCCTTGCAGAAACCGCACGACATGCAGTGCGTGAAATAACGGAAGTCGAAGATCGCGGTGTCGAGGCGGTCGAGCACTGGCGTGCCGTAGATCGAAGGATAGGCTTTCGACAACGCGACGATGCTCATGGGCGCGCGGCGTCCACGATGATCTGCAGGATGTCCGGGTAGGAGATGCCGGCCCTTAGTGCCGCCTGCGCGAAGCCGGCGTCCCAGTCGAGCGCGGGGTTAGGGTTTACCTCGAGGATCAGCGGCTGGTTGTTTTCATCGACACGGAAGTCGACGCGGGCGAAGCCGCGGGCACCGAAGAGCTGGAACGTCTCCAGCGACAAGCGCTGTAGCTCGGCGGCGAGCGCGGGATCTTCGCTTTCCATACCGAAAACGCGCTCGGTTTGCTTAAACTCCTCGCTCTCCTCGCGCCATTTCGCGTTGTAACCGACGATCCGCGGCTTATCCGGATTCCAGTCGTTGAACACGATCTCCGCCAACGGCAGCACCCGCAGTTCGCCCTGCACTTCGATCACCGAGATGTTGAACTCCCTGCCTTCGACGAAAACTTCGGCGAACCAGCGGCCGCCGCCGAACCGTTTGAAAGCGTCCTCGGCACGCGCCACCACACCGGAGCCGTTCTGGACCGCGCCGTCATCCAGCCCAAGCGAAGCGTCTTCATCCGAAGATTTCACGATGTAGCGTTGGTCAGGCTCGAGGTTTTTCCAGAGCGGCCCCTCCGACCAGTCCGGTGTCGGCAAGCCCGCGCTGCGCATCAGCTGCTTGCTGAACGGCTTGTCGCCGGTTGAGACGATCGAGGCGACGCCCGCGCCCGTGTAAGGGATACCGATCTTTTCGTAATAGGCCGGCGCGACCGCGGCCAGGCGGTCCTGCCCCATATGGTGCTCGACCATGTTGAAGACGATGTCCGGGTTCACACCGGCGACTGTCTCTTTAAAGACGGTGAAATTG
>DATAHD010000644.1:0-1637 GCA_036263395.1 Rhizomicrobium sp.
GGCCGCTGGACGATCTTCGCCAAGCCGGCGCCGCGCGGCGTTTATATGTGGGGCGACGTCGGGCGCGGCAAGTCGCTGCTGATGGACCTGTTCTTCGAGAGTGCGCCGGTGCCTGTGAAGCGGCGGGTGCACTTCAACGCGTTCATGGTGGAGACGCATGCGCGCATCCATGCCGAGCGGCAGAAGGGCGAAACGGACGATCCAATTCCCCCGGTGGCCAAGCTGATCGCAAAGGAAGCCACGCTTCTGTGCTTCGATGAGTTCCAGGTGACGGACATCGCCGATGCGATGGTGCTTGGGCGGCTGTTCGACCAGCTGTTCGAGTTGGGTGTCGTGATCGTGGCGACGTCCAACACACCGCCGGATCGGCTCTATGAAGGCGGACTGAACCGGCAGCTGTTCCTGCCGTTCATAGCAACCATCAAGGAGAAGCTGGACGTCGTCGAGCTGAACGGCGCGGTCGATTACCGGCGGCTGCGCATGGCCGGGCTCGACATCTACATCACGCCGCTTGGGCCGGCGTCGGATGCCAAGATGGATGCCGCATGGCTGCGGCTGACGGACAGCAAGCGCGGCGAGCCGCAGGTGCTGACCGTGCTGGGACGCAAGCTGATCGTGCCGCAGGCGGCGCGGCATGTGGCGCGGTTCGGGTTTGTCGATCTGTGCGCCAAGCCGCTGGCAGCGCCGGATTACCTCGCCATCGCGCAGCACTTCCACACGGTGCTGATCGACCGGATTCCGGGGATGACGCCGGACATGCGCAACGAGGCGCGGCGATTCACGCTCCTGATCGATACGCTGTATGACGATGGCGTGAAGCTGATCTGCTCGGCCGCGGCGCCACCTGACGGATTGTTCACGGACGGCGATGGCGCGGAGGCGTTCCGGCGCACCGCCTCGCGCCTTACAGAAATGCAGAGCACCGACTATCTTAGCCGTGGACATGGAGTTCACGGGTCGCGCTGAGTGTTCAGCTATTGGACCATACTGATCGTCGCCGCGTTGGGCGTGGTTGCTTACATCTATAAGCAGCGCGTCGTCGATTCCGTGCGCGCGTTCGACCGGCGCAACGTCGAACGGATCGAGCAGGAGCAGGAAGATCGCCGCGATTCGCTGGCGCATTTCCGGCACACCGCGAGCATTGCGGAAGAACAAGTCGAAGACGTGATCGAGATCGATGCGATCGACGAACGGCTCGGCACGCCGGTGAAACGCTATGTGTTCGAAGGCGAGACGTTCGGCACGCGGTTCGAGGCGAACGCGGCGCGGCAGCGCAAGATCGTCGAGATGGCGCGGGAGTATTATCGCGAATTGCCGGCAGCGCTCGCAGCGCGCGGGAAAGATCGGTTGAACTAGATTTTTTGTTTTCTCTCCTCCTCACGGTCGTCATGGCCGGGTGAGCCGGAGCGAAGCGCAGGCCATCCCGGCCATCCATTGCCTCGATGTGTAACCAGCGAGACTCGTTCTTGACCTGTCGAGGCATTGGATGGCCGGTACGCCCTTCGCTGCGCTACGGGTCGACCGGCCATGACGGTCTTTAGAGAGCGGGGAGAAAAAAATTTATGCCGCCTCGCCTCGCATCAATCGCGGCAGCTTGCCCACCGCTCCACCGGCGTGGCGCATGAAGAAGCGGCGGG
>DATAHD010000645.1:0-13861 GCA_036263395.1 Rhizomicrobium sp.
TCGGGGAAACCGCCGTCGGTGAGGATGAGGCCGGCGTCGGTGACGATCAGGAACGACGTCACGTCGCTGGCGCCGACATAATAGATGTCGTCGCTGATCTTGAACGGCGCGACCGGCTGATCCATTGCGGCAAAGCGCGGCGACAGTGCGGTGGCGGCGAAGGCCGAGGTGATGCCGAGCGCGATGCATGCTGCAACCGCGAACGCTGTGGAACGCTTCACGCGAACTCCTGTTGAGACGAACGCGCGGCATGATAGAGAGACGCGACGGGCGCGCAATCGGCGGGGACAATGAAATCGCTGACAACAACATGCCTGATCGCCGGCGGCGGACCGGCCGGCATGATGGCGGGGTTGCTGCTGGCGCGCGCCGGTGTCGATGTGATCGTGCTGGAGAAGCACGAAGACTTCCTGCGCGATTTTCGCGGCGACACGGTGCATCCGTCGACCATGCAGGTGCTGCATGAGCTGGGACTGCTGGAAGATTTTCTGAAGCGGCCGCATCAGGAGATCACCACCGTCGAAGGCGAGATCGGCAACACGCCGATCAAGATCGGCGATCTGACGCATCTCCCGACGGCAGCGAAGTTCATCGCACTGATGCCGCAGTGGGAGTTCCTGAATTTCCTGTCGGAGAAAGCGAAGGCGTATCCGAACTTTCACCTGATGATGCGGTGCGAGGCACGCTTTCTTGTCGTCGAAGGCGAGCGGGTGTGCGGGCTGCGCGTCGACACGCCGGAGGGGATGGTCGAGATCAAGGCCGATCTCGTCATCGGCGCCGACGGGCGGCACTTGCAGTTGCGCGCGACGTCCGGGCTGACGGTGAAAAAGCTCGGCGTGCCGATCGATGTGCTGTGGCTGCGGATCGCGCATCACGATGGCGACGCGAAATCGGTGTTCGGGCGCATCACCAACGGCGCGATCTTTGTAATGCTCTATTGCGGCGATTACTGGCAGTGCGCACTCGTCATCCGCAAGGATGGGCTGGAGGCGATCAAGGCGGAAGGGATCGACGCGTTTCGCGCCCGCGTGGCGGCGCTGGCGCATCGCGCGCGGGCCGATGAGATTGCGAGCTGGGATGATGTGAAGCTGCTGACCGTGGCGGTGGACCGGCTGGAGCGGTGGTGGCGGCCGGGGCTGCTGTTCATTGGCGATGCAGCGCATGCGATGTCACCGATTGGCGGCGTGGGCATCAACCTCGCGATTCAGGACGCGGTGGCGGCGTCGAACATTCTGGCGAAGCCGTTGCTTAAGCGTGCGCTGAAGCCGTCGCATCTGGTGGCGGTGCAGAAGCGGCGGCGCTTTCCGACGTGGATCACGCAGGCGATGCAGGTGGCGGTGCAGAACACGATCATGCGCGACGTGCTGGGCGCGAGGGCGAGCTCAGGGTGCCGTTCGCGGTGAAGCTGTTGCAGCGTTGGCCTGTGATGCAGCGGATTCCGGCGCGGTTCGTCGGCATGGGCGCGCGGCCGGAGCATGTGCGGACGAAAGCGCGGTAGCCAACAACAAACTCAGTTGTCATCCCGGCCGCAGTGGAGCGAAGCGGAACGGAGGGCCGGGACCCATTGTGCCGCAAACTCGAACGTCCGCGTTTGCGGAAGAATGGGTCCCGGACCTTCGCTTCGCTGGCGCTCCGCTGCGTCCGGGATGACAAGCGCGTTTTGTTTTTGCAGCGTGCGGTTACGACTGCATTGTCCATCCCTCGACGGCCATGCTCGCCTGGCGGATGGCTTCGCTGAGGGTCGGGTGCGAGTGGCTGGTGCGGGCGATGTCTTCGCTCGCCGCGCCGAACTCGATAGCGAGGGCGCCTTCGCAGATCATCTCGCCGGCGTTGGCTCCCAGGATATGGATGCCGAGGACCTGATCGGTTTTCGCATCGGCGATCACCTTCGCGAAGCCGTCGGTCGCGGCAATCGTCTTGGCGCGCGCGTTGGCGGTGAAGGGGAATTTGCCGATCTTGTAGGCGATGCCGGCGGCCTTCAGTTCTTCTTCCGTCTTGCCGACGCTGGCGACTTCCGGCGCGGTGTACACCACGGCCGGGATCGCGTTGTAGTTCACGTGACCGGCCTTGCCCGCGATGTTCTCCACGCAGGCGACCGCTTCGTCTTCCGCCTTGTGCGCCAGCATCGCGCCTTCGCGGCAATCGCCGATCGCCCAGATGCCCGCGACATTGGTAGCGAAATGCGCATCGGTGACGATGCGGCCACGCGGGTCGAGCGTCACGCCGGCATCGGCGAGGCCGAGATTATCGGTGAAGGGCTTGCGACCGATAGAGACGAGCATGATGTCGGTCTCGATCGTCTGCTTCTCACCGTTGGCGCCTTCGACGTTGACGCGCAGCACGTCGCCATTCTTCGCGACGCCGGTGACTTTGGTCGAGAGCATGAACTTCATGCCCTGCTTCTGCAGGATGCGCTGGAAACCCTTGCCGATCTCGCCGTCGAGGCCTGGCGTGATGCGGTCGAGGAATTCGACCACCAGCACGTCGGCGCCGAGACGCCGCCACACCGAGCCGAGCTCGAGACCGATGTAACCGCCGCCGACGACGAGCATGCGCTTGGGCACCGTGGTGAGCGACAGCGCGCCGGTGGATGAGACAATCTGCTGCTCATCGACGGTAACACCCGGCAGCGGCGCCACGTCGGAACCGGTGGCGATGATGATGTGTTTGGCTTCGAGCTCGCGCGTCGTGCCGTTATGCGTGACGACGACCTTGCCCGGCGAGGCGATGCGCGCTTCGCCGACGATGGCTTCGGCCTTGTTCTTCTTCAGCAGAAATTCGACGCCGCGTGTCAGCTCGCCGACGACCTTTGTCTTGTGGCCCATCATCGCCGCGAGATCGAGCTCAACCGTCGCCTTGATGCCGAGCTTGGGAAATTCCTTCTGCGCTTCCTCGAAGCGTTCGCTTGCATGCAGCAACGCTTTCGACGGGATGCAGCCGATGTTGAGGCAGGTGCCACCGAAGCTGCCGCGCTTGTCGATGCAGGCGGCTTTGAGGCCGAGCTGACCGGCGCGGATCGCGGCGTTGTAGCCGCCCGGGCCGCCGCCAATAACGACAACATCGAAGGAATCGGCCATTGCATTTCGCCTAATGGAATCGCGGCGTTTATGCGCCGCACTTCGCTGCAACGCAACACGAATGGAACCGGCGGAACATCGGTAACGCTGGCGTGTTGTTCATGTGCGCCCGCCAACTCAGCGCAACCAGCAAAATTCCCCCCAGTGAAGGAGTGTCTTTATGATTTCACGTCTTCTGACCGGCACAGCCGCGCTCGCTCTGCTCGGCATGGCCTCCGCCAGTGCAGCCCCTGCCGCGGCACCGATGGCCGCCGCACCGGCGCCAGCCGCGACCACCGACGCCGCCGCGATGACGGCGCCCGATGCAACGGCCAAGCCGGTCGTGCATCATCGCGTGCGGCACCATCGTGCAGCGAAGCCCGCGGCATCCTCCGCGTCGAACAGCGCTGAGGAAGCGACGACCGCGCAGCTCAATCAACAGCAGCTGACCGCACCGGGTACGCCGGCCGCGACCGCCGGCAGTTCGATGAGCGCGGGCGGCAACAGCATGTCGACGAATGCGAGCGGCACGACATCGACAAGCGGCAACAGCATGAATGCGAACGGCACGATGTCGAATGACACGTCGACGAACGCCAATGGCACGACCGGCAAGACCGACAACTCGGCGGCGACCAATGCGACCGTGCCGGAAGTGGCGCCGCAGACAGCACCGCCGGCCACAACACCCGCCGCGCCGACGCCGGGCACGCCCGCGCCGACGACACCGCCTGCTGCGCCGGCCACCACACCGCAGCAGTAAGCGATTGCGCAAATAAGTCAGACAGGCTGCCGTCATTTCGCTGTGATGGCAGCCTTTCTATTTGATCGAACCCGTGCGCTTCAGGCCGGCCACCATTTCAATTGGCTCGGCGGTGTCTCGCTGTTCTGCGCGAGCTGCTCCGCCTCCTGTTGCGTGATCTGCTCGCCGTGCTTCCAGAATTCCACGTGCTTCCACGGGCGGCGCGGCTGGATGTATTTCAGGTCGGTGCCGTCATCGGCTTCGATCAGCTTGACGCCTGAGGTGCGCACCAGCGCGAAGAAGATCGGCCGTGGCGGCGGCTCGTGGCTTTTGTTGATCTGGGCATCTTCTTGGATCGCGCCCGACTTCAAGGTTTTGTCTTCGATGCGCCGCGCGTAGTTCGACGCCGCGAGAAAGGGGCATACCTGCACGGCATAACGGGCACACGCCTCGTGCCCGTGCGGTTCGATGGAGAGGCCGTCTTCGTGAAACGCCGTCATCGGTCCGGCGACAAACCACATCTGGCCTAGCTTCAGCGGTTTGCCACACATCCCGCATAGCTTCTTCGCGAGCACCATGTTGACCCGCTGCCGGTCGTCGACCGTGAAATGAGGCACGCCGTTCTCATCCCGATAGATGATGAAGGGGATAGGCAGACCGCGGCGGTCGCGCTCGTTTCCTTGCAGGTTGAAAGGGATCTGAACGTCTTTCAGAAGGGCCTCCTCAGCGAACCGGCACGCTATGTCACCAGCCCCTAATGATTAGGCAATGCTGCCGCAGCTGTAGCACCCATGAAAAAAGAGCCGGTCGCGAGACCGGCTCTCTTCCTATTATGCGGATCGTTGTGCGTCAGCGATTGGCGCTGTTGTCCTGATCGCGCTGCATGGTGTTGTCGTTGTTCCGCTGCGGCTGCTGCGAACCGGCCGTCTGATCGCGCTGATCGCGATCGCGGTTCTGCTGCTGGCGCTGCTGTTCCTGCGGGTTGCTACCGCCCTGATTGGGCTGCTGCTGACCGGCTTGGGGTTTCTTGTCTTTGCTCATGCGCGCTTCCTTCTGTGGGTTGGAGAGTGCGGAGCGGCGGGTGTTTGTGCCGCTTCCACAGAAGAGAACGTACCCGGCCGGAAGCCGTTTCTCGTGGAACTTCAAATGTTTAGCTTGACATCCATTCGATAAAACCGTCATCGCCCGCTTCATGCGGGCGACCCATCCTTTTTTGCGCGGAGGAAATTGGGTCACCCGGATCGCGCGAAAAGCGCGACCGGGTGATGACGTGCGTAAGTGAGGAAAAGGGGAGCATTACCCCAGCTTGAAGATATCTGGCGGGGTGAGGTCCGGTTCGGGGAACTGGATTTCGACGGTGGTGCCCTCGCCCACGATGGAGCGGACAGCGGAGACGCCGCCGACCTGCTGGCCGAAGGTGGTGATGAGGCGCGAGCCGATGCTGCGTTTCACGGCGCCGACGTCGTAGCCGATGCCGTCATCCGCGATCGTGAGCGTGAGGGTTTCGCCATCGCGCTTCAGCGCGATGGCAACGCGGCCGCCTTTCTCCACATCGGGGAAGGCGTACTTGTAGGCGTTGGTGATCGCCTCGACCGAGAACAGCGCCAGCGGGATCGCGACCTCTGCCGGCACGCTGCATGGAATGAGATCGAGCGCGATGTTCACATTCTCATGCCCGCCGCCCATGCCGTCCGCAATCTGGCGCGACAGGTCGGTGAGCAGGCGCTTGAGCTCGATGGTCGTCTGGTCCTCGATCTCGTGCAGCATGCGGTGCACGAGCGCGAGCGCATTGATGCGCATCTGCGCCTGCGCCAATGCCGCCTTCGCCGACGGATCTTGCACCTGCGCGGTCTGCAGGCTGAGCAGGCTCATCACGATCTGCAGGTTGTTCTTCACGCGGTGATGGATCTCGCGGATCAGCTCCGTCTTCTGCGAAACAGACTCGCGCAGCTTTCGATCGCGGTCCTGAATCGCGCCCGCCATGTCCGAGAGCGCGCCACCGAGCAGCTGGAATTCCGCCGGCGCCGCATCGAGCGACGGACGGATGGTGTAGTGGCCAGCGCGATAAGCGCCGGAGATGCGCTTCAGATACATGATCCAGCGCGTGACGAGCCGGTCGGTGCCGAACCAGATCGCGATCCAGGCGAGACCGATCATCAGCACCGGCATCAGGAAGTCGGTCGTCACATGCACATAGGTCGGCGCGAACAGGGTCGCCTCGCGCATCGCGAAGCCGACGAACACTTCTTCGTGCAGCAGCGGCGTCGCGGCGTAGACCCATTTGCGGTTCCGCTGATCGACCGCGGTCTGCAGCTCGTTGGGTTCGGATGGATCGGCGTTGGCGAAGAGAATCTTTGCGGTGTCGGGATCGTTGGCGGCGATCAGATGGCCGCGTTTGTCGAACACGCCGGCAATGGCGCCTTCGGGCAATTGCTTGAGGCGGAGAAGATCTTTCAGCCAGGCGAGATCGAGTGCGATGCCGACCGAACCGTCGAACTGTCCCGCTTTGTCGTGCAACGGCAGCATTCCGCCGACGATCGAGCGCGGGATGATCGTGCTGCGCCGCGGCCCCTGAATGACGAAATCATCACCATCATTGCTGCCGTTGCGGGCGGCCACGAACAGCGGGTTTTTGCTGACGTCGACGCCCACCGCCTGCGGCAGCGCAGAACACAGCACGCGTCCCGATTTGCTGACGCGCGACAGGTTGATGACATAGCGCGTGCCATGCACGGCGCTCTCGAGGGCGCTGGTACAGTCCTCCGTCGCGTCGCGCACATCGGACAGGCTGCTGACCGCGCGCACCACCTGTTCGGCGGCGGCGATCATGTTGCCTTCGCGGCTCGCGGCCGCGCGCGCTGTTTCGATCAGACGTTCGTGCACATCCGCAGCATCACGCTGCGCCCGGTCCATGCCCTGCAGAATGCTGACCACAGCAATGGGCGTAAGCGCAATGGTGACGATGAAGAGGAGGCGGAGCCTGAGCGGCGAGGCGCCGTCAGGCAGCGTTTCACTTTGTGCGTCGTCCCTGTTCGACGGTTGCGGAGTGCCCCGGAACCAGTCGATCCAGTTCCGCCATAATCTCATTCGCCGCGTCTCCCTCGCCCTGACGCGGAGTGGGGAGGCTCTCTTCGCCGTCCAGCAACGCCATCAACGCCTTACGCGCTCTTGCCACACGGCTCTTCACGGTACCGACTGCGCAATTGCAGATCGCCGCCGCGTCTTCATAGGAGAATCCGCCCGCTCCTACGAGGATCAAAGCCTCTCGTTGTTCATCCGACAAGCTGCGCAGAGCACGCGCAGTGTCCGACAATTCTGCCGCCCAACCCTGGGTGTCCTTGGCGCCCGGGATATTCTCGGCCGCTTCCTGATCCCACGGTGCCTGGCGCCACGCGCGCCGGCGATCGGAGTAGAACTGGTTGCGAAGGATGGTGAACAGCCACGCCTTCAGATTGGTGCCCGGGATGAAGGTTTCGCGGGACTGCCACGCCTTCACCAGGGTCTCCTGCGCCAGATCGTCGGCCGCTTCCGGATTGCCGGTCAGCGAGCGCGCAAAGGCGCGAAGAAAGGGGATCAGTCCGAGCAGTTCGGACTTGAACGGGTCGCCGCCCGTGGCGGCCTGCGCCGTGCGCGAGGTGGAAAGATCTTGTGCGGTCACGAGATTTTCTTTCCGTTTTTGGGCTCGCTCGGCTGCTTCTCATCGATCTGCCTGAGCAGATCCATGAACTCGTCCGGAACGGGCTCTTGAGCCACTTCGTCGAATGCCCGGCGCAGCTCACGGCCGATGGCACGCTGGCGCGCACGAATCATCCGCAGCCTCTCCCTGTTGTTTGCTGTTGGTTCTTTTCCCACAGTCCAGTCCCGCTGTTCCGGTGCGCCCGACACGATAAACTCCACTGGTTGCGTCCGGGAATTTCAGCCCCCGGAACGAAGTGAGGGACCACCGAAATCCCCACCCGAACCCAGAACGTCAGACTATGAAATGAGTTCCACATCGGTGGAACTTTTCTCGGAACGGGTCGTTTTGATGGACAGAGAACGCTGGAAATCCAGTCGAGGGAGCATCTTCATATGACAATGACGCAAACACTTGCGCCGCACCTGCCCTACCTCCGCCGCTATGCCCGTGCCCTGACCGGCGCGCAGTCGAGTGGCGATGCTTATGTCCGGGCGGCCCTGTCCGCCCTTCTGACCGGCGATCAGGCCCTGGATACGTCCGTGCCGCCCCGGGTTGCCCTGTATCGTCTGTTTCACGCCATCTGGGCGACCGCCTCCGGCCGGATCGACGACACGGCGCAGGACGATATCAGCCAGAAGACACCGGAAGGCCGCCTGCACGCCCTTGCCGGGCCGAAGCGCGCCGCCCTGCTGCTGACCGCCGTTGAAGGCTTCAGCATCGAGGAGACCGCCCACATCCTCAATGAGGATGGCGAAGAGGTCGAACGCCAGATCCTCGACGCGCAGCGCACCATCGACAAGCAGCTCGCGAGCAAGGTGCTCATCATCGAAGACGAGCCGATCATCGCGCTCGATCTCGAGAACCTCGTCACCGAACTTGGCCACAATGTTATCGGCACCGCCGCGTCGCGCGATGAAGCGGTGAAGAAGGCGCTGGCCGAACGTCCGGGCCTCGTGCTCGCCGACATCAATCTCGGCGAAGGCGGCAGCGGCATCGACGCCGTGAACGACATTCTCAACAGCTTCGACATTCCGGTGATCTTCATCACCGCCTATCCGGAGAAGCTGCTGACCGGCGAGCGTCCGGAGCCGACCTATCTGATCGCCAAGCCGTTCCTGCCCGAGACGGTGCAGGCGACGGTCGGTCAAGCGCTGTTCTTCCATCCGATCCAGCGCCAGGCCGCATAAGAGTTCACCCAAGCCTCCCAGCCTGACAACGGCCGTAGCGCAGAACGCGCTGCGGCCGTTTCTCTTGGGAACCTGCGTACGGGCCGTGACGTTCCCTCATCAGGGCAAGGCAAAAGCCTTTTGGCTCAAGCATTTTCTGCACATCGAAGGAGACTTCCCATGGTCCGTCGCAAGACTTCAAAAGGCTCGCAGCACGTCGAAAAGCGCATCGCAGCGCTGCGCGACGATATCGACTCCATCCAGGAAGATATGAAGGGCCTGGCCGACGGCGTCGGCGACGTCGCCGGCGAACAGGTGAACGGTGCGCGCTCTTACGTCGATGGCGTGATCGCCGATACACAGTCTTACGCGCAGGATCGCGTGTCGAGCGCCCAGAAGTATGCGCAGGCGCGCCTCAACAAAGTTTTGAGCGATGCGCAGGACATGGTCGATCGTCTGTCCGATGAAACGGAAGTCTGGGCGAGCGACAATGCCGAGACGGCGCGCGAGACCATCCGCAACCAGCCACTGGCGGCCTGCGTGCTGGCGCTGAGCGCCGGTGCGCTGATCGGTGCCCTGCTGCTGCGGCGCTAGGGCGTGCGCGGCGGTTCGAGCGCGGTTGTCCTTCTTTTTGGTGCTTGCCTGATCCTCACCGGATTGGTCTTTGGCGGCTATGCGCTGCTGCTTGCCCTCACGCCGTCCCTCGGCGCGATCGGTGCGGCGGCGGCGACGAGCGGCGCGATGCTCTTCCTGCCGCTCGCCTTTCTTCTGTGGGGCGCGCTGCGCAAGCCGAAGCCGGTCGAGAGGGCCGCGCCTGCGGCATCGTTCGGTCCGGATGCGGCCACCGTGGCCGCACTGGCGCGGGTCGCGAAGGACCAGCCGGTGTTGGCGGTGCTCGGTGCCGGGCTGATCGGTGCAGCCGGGATGTTTCTCCGGGATCGCGCCGCTCCCTCTCTGCAACGCAGGCGCGAAACCGCAGGGCGGTAGCGGCGTTCATAAAAGGAACGCTTGAGAGGAATTCGCAAAATGCTGGGTTGGGCCCTCACCTTTTTGATCCTGGCGCTGGTCGCCGGGTATCTTGGCTTTTTCGGGCTTGCCGGACTTGCCGCCGGAATCGCCAAGATTCTGCTCATCGTGTTCGTCGTGCTGCTGATCGTGAGCGCATTTTCTGGCGCGCTGAGAGGCCGTCCGCCGCCGGTTTGATACAGAAAATCAGAGTTCCCTTCGGCGCCCGGACTGACAACATTCGTCAACCCGTTGGCGCCCAAAGCATTTTCGGCGCGGCGCCGGTAACCGAATTTTCTCGCGAAAAATCTCAAAAAACTTTGCAACCAAGTTGGGGGGTACCCGTTATCCCATGCGAGCGGACGTCCGATCCGGTACGCCCCAGCCCCTTCGACAGCCCGCATCGGGTGTCCGCTCGCTTCTTCCTCCGAAAACCAAATCCTTAAATAGCCAACAGAAAATTCCATTTCTGATGGTTATAGTGCGTTGCAGAGAAGACCTTTGCCGGCGACGCCCCGTTGAACCAGATCCTCATTCCCCTGACCGACCCCGGCTCCCGGCGGCGCTGGAACACTATCCGCCACGACATTCGGGCGATCCGCATCGCCATGGTCACCTTGGCAGTGATCGCCTGCCTGACCATCGGCGTGGCGGCGGGCGAACTCCTAGCCCCGACGGCCATCGCGATCGTGCTGGCGCTGGTGCTGGCGCCGGTTTCCAACCTGCTCGAGCGGCGGCTGCGCGTCCCGTCCGGCTTCGCCGCGATGTTGTCGGTGCTGGCAACGGTGTCGGTGATCGTGATGACGATCGTAAATTTCGCACCCTCCGCCTCCTACTGGATGGAGCGGGCGCCGCAGATCATCCGCTCGGTCGAGACCAAGCTGGAGCCGATCAAGAACGCTTTCGTTGCCATCCAGAAGCAGCTCGACAACGCGACCACCAAACCGGAAGAGCAGACGAACCGGCCTGCCGCCGTGCCGTCGGGCGTGGTGGACAGTACCAAAATCGTGACCTCACTCGCGCTCTTCGCACCGGGTGCGCTGGCGCAGCTGTTCTACGTCACGGTGATGACGATCTTCTTGCTGGCCTTCCGCGCGGGTTACAGCGAGCAACTCGTCTTATTGCCACGACATTTCGCACAACGTGTGCGTATGGCGCGAATCATCCGCGACGTGCGCCAGCGGGTGTCGGGCTACCTCTTCACGGTGGCGATGATCAATGTCGCGCTGATTCCGGTGATCGCCATTGCGCTGACCATTGCCCAGATCGACGATCCGCTGATGTGGGGCATCGTGTATGCGGCACTGAACTTCATCCCGATCATCGGGCCAACGGCGGTGATTGTGGCAGCGGTGCTCGTGGGCCTTGCGACCGCCGATACGCTGCTCAACGCGTTCCTGCTGCCGGCGATCCTGCTTGGCATCCATGCCATCGAATCCAACATCGTGCAGCCCTGGCTGGTCGCGCGCCGCCTCGTCGTCAGTCCGATCGCGGTGTTCGCGATGGTCGCGATCCTGGTGTGGATGTGGGGGCCGTTCGCCTCCATCACGGCGGTGCCGATCCTGATCCTGCTGCACACGATCATGATGCATGTCGCATCGCTGAAGCCGTGGGCCGCGCTGCTGGCGACCGAGCACTCCACGCATGTGCATCACCAGAACTACATCAAGCACACGCGCAATCATCATGTGTGGCTGCGCCGCAAACCGGGCGCGCACGCGACGGTGCCGGTCAGCTCTGGGGCTGTCGTCCGGCCACGCCCGCCTTCAACCCCTGCACCCGATAAAGCACATAGTGCGCAATAGGCTTGCCGTCGCGCTTGCGGTCGATGAATTGCAGCCGCGCGACGTAGGCATAATAGCGGCGCAGCATTTCGCTCTCGTCAAAGCGCACCTCCGCAACATAGATCAGCGGACCATCTGCCAGCGCGCGTGACGGCACCGGCGAGGCGAGCCAGCGGTTGTCGTCGCCGATCTGGATCAGCGGCGGGCGTCCTGGCGTGTAGAACGCGAACCAGCCGGTGGTTGGATAGTCGGTGGTGAGCACCGCACCGGCCTTGTTCGCCTGCCGCGCTGTTTCGACCTCAGCCGCAAGCTCCGGAATGCCGACGCCCATCAGGCGTGTCATCGGATCGGCGCGGCCAATGGGCAGCGCGTTGAAGAACGCCTGCACATAAACAAGCGCCAGCATGACGAGCGCGACGGGCAGTGCCGCGGCGCGTGCGACACGCGCCAAGGGGGCGCGCCACGCCTGCCAGTCGGTTTTGCTCCACGCCAGGGTCGCGGCAATCGCCAGCGCCGGGAAGGTGTAGGACGGCCAGTTGCCCTGCACCCGGTCCTGGAACGAGTGATAGAGGAAGTAGAGCAGCGACGGCCACAGGATGGCCGCCAGCAAGGACAGCCGCGGCTCGCGCCAGCTGCGGGTCGCAACGCCCAGCCCCATCGCGGCAAGGATCAGGGTGAAAGGCGTCGCCATCGCCAGCATCGAGCCGATGAACTCGCCCGTGAAGCGCAGGCCCCAGCGGTCGGCGGTCATGCGGCTGATCTGCAGCCCGTACATCGCCCAATGATTGTGCGCATTCCACAGGATGTTCGGCAGGAAGATGAGGGCCGCGAGCGCACCGCCGGCATAGGTCCATGGCGACAGCAGCCACTTGCGCATCGACGGTGTCACGACGAGCCAGACCAGCGCACCGAAGCCGACGAAGAACATCGTGTTCTTGGTCATCAGGCCGAGGCCGCCGGCGAGGCCGACAATCAGCCACCACCAGCCCTTGTTCGTCTCCTGCACCTTCGCGAGGCCGAACACAAACAGCGCCGAGGCCGCCATCATGGGCGCATCGGGCGTGGCCGCGAAGGTCTCGACCGCGATCATGATCGTTGCGTTGAAGAGCACACAGGCGAGAAGGCCGAGCGCTTCGTCGCGCAGCAGGATTGCCGCGCTGCGCCACACGCACCAGCTGGCGAACACGCCGAGCAACAGCGGCACGAAGCGCAGGCCGAACGGGATGTCGCCGAAGATCGTGGTGCCGATGCGGATCGCATAGGCGATCACCGGCGGGTCGTCAAAGTAGCCCGCCGCCAGATGCTTGGACCACAGCCAGTAATAGGTCTCGTCGCACGAAAGCGGCAGCACCGCAGCCGCGATGAAGCGGAGCAAGGTGAGAATGCCGATAATCAGCAGCGCGCGCTGGGTCGCGGTCATGGGCTCTTCTTGTTGTCGTCGAAACCGAAACGCTCACGCACCAGGTAGAGCGGGCGGCGTTTGCCTTCGCGGTAGATGCGGCCGACATATTCGCCGACGATGCCGAGCATGATGAGCTGCACACCGCCCATCAGCAGCACGGCGAACAGCAGCGAGGCCCAGCCGCTCACCCAATGGCGGGTGAAGAGGCGGGTGAACAGATCCCATGCGATGCCGCACACAGAGAAGGCGGCGGTCAGAACGCCGAGCCATACCGCAACACGCAGCGGCGCGATGGAGAACGACAGGATGCCGTCGGTCGCGAAAGCCAGCATCTTGCGCAGCGGATATTTGGTCTCGCCCGCGGCGCGCGCGTCGCGCTTGTAGTCGAGGGCGTATTGTTTGAAGCCGAGCCAGGCGACCATGCCGCGCAGAAAGCGGTCACGCTCAGGCATATTGCGCATCGCCTCGGCCACCATGCGGTCGATCAGGCGGAAGTCGCCGGTGTCGAGCGGGATAGCGGTGTCGGAGAGGCGGTTGAGCAGCCGGTAAAAGAGGCCTGCCGTCGCCAGCTTGAACGCACTCTCACCCACCCGGATCGTGCGGCGGCCATAAACGACGTCGTAACCCTCACGCCATTTGGCGATCATGTCGCCGATCAGCTCCGGCGGGTCCTGCAGGTCGGCGTCGATGATGACGATGGCGTCGCCGGCCGCGTTGTCGATGCCCGCGGTTACGGCGAGTTGATGACCGAAATTACGTGAGAAGCCGACGACCCGGACGTGGCTGTCGCCGGCCTGGATGTCTTTCAGCAGCGCAAGGGTGCGGTCGCGGCTGCCGTCATTCACGTAGACGATTTCATAGGGCAGCCCGAGCGCCGCCAGAGTGGACGACAGCCGCGGGTGCGTCAGGCCGATCACCGCCTCCTCGTTGTAACAAGGGACGACGACGGAAATCAGCGGCGTCTGGGGCCGGTTGTCGGAAGGATCGCCCAAGCCGTCTGCCGGGAAGGGTTGCGGGCTGCTTGTTG
>DATAHD010000646.1:0-5373 GCA_036263395.1 Rhizomicrobium sp.
CCAAGACCCTCGCCTCGGCCGGATATTCTTCAACCGCACCATCAAACGCTACAAGGCCTTCGACGGCTTCTTCGGCATGGAAGACACGATCGAACGCATCGTGGGCTACTTCAAGCACGCGGCACAGGGCCTCGAAGAGAAGCGGCAGATACTTTACCTCCTTGGCCCGGTTGGCGGCGGTAAATCCTCGCTGGCGGAACGTCTGAAGGATTTGATGGAGCGAAACCCCATCTACGTCCTTAAAGCCGGCGATACGATCAGCCCTGTGTTCGAGTCTCCGCTTGGCCTGTTCCGCTCTGCTGAGTTGGTGAACCTGCTGACCGAGAAGTATGGGATCGAACGGCACCGTATGACCGGTATCATGAGCCCGTGGGCCGTGAAGCGGCTCGATGAGTTCGGCGGCGACATCTCCAAGTTCGAAGTCGTAAGGCTTTATCCATCCAAGCTGCGCCAGATGGCGATCGCCAAGACCGAGCCGGGGGACGAGAACAACCAGGACATATCGAGCCTGGTCGGCAAGGTGGACATCCGCAAGCTGGAGCACTTCAGCCAGAACGATGCCGACGCTTATTCCTTCTCCGGTGGCCTGTGCTTGGCAAACCAGGGTCTTCTGGAATTCGTCGAGATGTTCAAGGCGCCGATCAAGGTGCTGCATCCGCTGCTCACCGCGACGCAGGAAGGCAACTACACCGGCACAGAGACGCTCGGCCCCATTCCATTCAACGGCACCGTGCTGGCGCACTCGAATGAAGCCGAATGGACGGTGTTCAAGGCGAACCGCAACAACGAAGCTTTCCTTGACCGCATCTGCGTGGTGACGGTGCCTTACTCGTTGCGCGTCACCGAAGAAACGGCGATCTATAAGAAGCTGTTGTCCGGCTCGACCCTGTCGGAGGCCAACACCGCGCCCGAGACATTGGAGATGCTCGCGAAGTTCTGCGTCATGACGCGGCTCAAAGAGCACGAAAACTCCAATCTCACGTCGAAGATGCGCGTTTATGATGGCGAAAAGCTGAAGGACACCGATCCGAAGGCGAAGACGTTGCAGGAGTACAAAGACAGCGCCGGTCTGGACGAGGGCATGACGGGCATCTCGACCCGTTTCGCCTACAAGACGCTGTCGGAGACGTTCAACTACGACCACACCGAAGTGGCCGCTGACCCGGTGCACCTGATGTACGTGCTGGAGCAAGCGATCAAGCGTGAGCAATATCCCGATGAGACCGAGAAGAAGTATCTCGAGTTCATCAAGGCTGACCTTGCGCCCCGCTATGCCGAGTTCATCGGCAAGGAAATCCAGAAGGCGTATCTCGAATCTTATGGCGAATACGGCCAGAACCTGTTCGACCGCTACATCGCCTATGCCGATGCCTGGATCGAAGATCAGGATTACAAGGACGCCGACACCGGCCAGATGCTGGATCGCGCCGCGCTCGACAACGAGCTGAGCAAGATCGAAAAGCCCGCCGGCATTGCGAACCCGAAGGACTTCCGCAACGAGGTCGTCAAGTTCGCGCTCCGCTACCGGGCGCAGAACGAAGGCCAGAACCCGTCGTGGACGGCGTATGAGAAGATCCGCAGCGTGATCGAGAAGCGGATGTTCACGCAGGTTGAAGATCTTCTGCCGGTTATCTCGTTCGAGTCCAAGAAGGACAGCGACACGCAGACCAAGCACAATGAGTTCGTGAAGCGCATGCTGACCCGCGGCTACACCCCGCGTCAGGTACGCCGGCTCGTCGAATGGTACATGCGTGTGAACAAGGCGGGGTGAGTAAGGTAGCGTGGGGCATCGAGGGCACTGACCATGTCTCACTTCGTTGACAGGCGTCTCAATCCCAAGGGCAAAAGCCTTGCCAATCGGCAGCGCTTTCTGCGCCGCGCGCGCACACAAATCCGCGAGGCGGTGCAGAAGTCGCTGAAGGACGCGAGCGTTTCCGATATCGCGAAAGAGCGGAAGGTCAAGATATCGACCAAGGGCACGGCCGAGCCGCGCTTCCGGCTCGATCCCAGCAAAGGCGGTGAGCATGACTTCGTTCTGCCGGGCAACAAGGAGTTCATGCCCGGCGATGAGATCAAGAAGCCGCAAGGCGGTGGCGGCGGTGGGAGCGGCAAAGAAGCGTCTGACAGCGGCGACGGCGAGGACAATTTCGAGTTCACGATGACCCAGGAGGAGATCCTCGACATCTTCTTCGAGGATCTCGAGCTTCCGAACCTGATCCGCACCACGCTGAAAGAGACACCGGTGAAGCAGTGGAAACGGGCCGGCATCACGACCGCTGGTTCGCCGACGCAGATAAACCTTGTGCGCACGATGCGCAATTCGTTTGGGCGCCGGCTCGCGCTGCATCGGCCTAAAGTCTCCGACATTGCGGCGCTGGAAGCCGAGCTCGAAGCCGCGGAGCGGGCGCCGGACAGCGAGGCGATGCGCGCCAACATCGTTGCGCTGAAGGAGCAGCTGGCCAAAGCGAATGCCAAGCGCAAATGGGTTGCATTCGTCGATCCGATCGACGTCCGCTACAACTCCTTCACCGAGCAGCCGGTGCCGACCAGTCAGGCGGTGATGTTCTGCCTGATGGACGTGTCCGGTTCGATGGGCGAGCGCGAGAAGGATCTCGCCAAGCGCTTCTACATGCTGCTGCACCTGTTCCTGAAGCGCCGCTACAAGAAGGTTGATGTCGTGTTCATCCGCCATACGCACGACGCGCAGGAAGTGGACGAGCAGGAGTTCTTCTATTCCCGCCAATCCGGCGGCACGATCGTGTCCACGGCCATCGACAAAATGCTGGAGATCCAACGCGAGCGGTATGCGACCGCCGACTGGAACATCTACGCGGCGCAGGCGTCGGATGGTTACACCCAGTCGGGCGATGCGCGGCACTGCGTCGATCTGCTGAATGAGCAGGTCATGCCGCTTTGCCAGTACTATGCCTATATCGAAATCCTCGACGAGCGCGAGATGGAAGTCTTCGCCTCTGAAGACAGCGGCGCTGAGCTGTGGCGCGCGTATCGCACCGTCGCCGAGCAGTGGAAGAACTTTGCCACGAAGCGCATCTCACGTCCGGCGGATATCTTCCCGGTGTTCCACGAACTGTTCAAGAAGACGGAGGTGGCGTGAATGGGCGCGGCCGTCAAGCAAGCTCCTCTGTTCACCGAGTCCGAATGGGACTTTTCGATCCTTGATCGTACGTTCCGGGCCATTGAAGACATTGCGCTCAACGACCTGAAGCTCGACGTTTATCCCAACCAGATCGAGATCATTTCGTCTGAGCAGATGCTCGACGCCTACTCCTCGCTCGCTATGCCCCTGATGTACAATCATTGGAGCTTCGGCAAGCATTTCGCCCGCGAAGAGGGGATGTATCGCGCGGGATACTCCGGCCTGGCTTATGAGGTCGTGATCAACTCCAACCCCTGTATCTCGTATTGTCTCGAGGAGAACTCGATGACGATGCAGGCGCTGGTGATGGCGCATGCCGCGTTCGGGCATAACCACTTCTTCAAGAACAACTACCTGTTCCGGCAGTGGACGAACGCCGAGGGTATTCTGGATTATCTGTCCTTCGCCAAGAAGTACGTCGCCGCTTGCGAGGAAAAGTACGGGCGTGACGAGGTTGAGGCGGTTCTCGATTCCGCGCATGCGCTGATGGATCAGGGTGTGTTCCGCTATCGCCGGCCGCCGCGACCGTCGCGGGAGCGGATGCTGGAGAAGATGCGGGCGCGGCAGGATTATGAAGAGCAGGCGTACAACGAGCTCTGGCGCACTTTGCCGGCCAATATCCAGCCGCCGGCATCCACGCCGACGCCGGATCAGGACGAAGGCTTCGGCGACGATCTGAAGCTGCCAGAAGAGAACCTGCTGTACTTCCTGGAGAAGAATGCGCCGGACCTGAAGCCATGGCAGCGCGAGATGCTGCGTATCGTGCGCTACATGGCGCAGTATTTCTATCCGCAGCGCCAGTTGAAGGTGATGAACGAGGGCTGCGCGACGTTCGTGCACTACACGATCATGAACATGATGTACGACCGTGGGCTGATCACCGAGAGCTCGTGGTTCGAGTTCATGCATAGCCACACGTCGGTGATCTTCCAGCCGGAGTTCGACGATCGCCGCTATTACGGGCTCAATCCGTATGCGCTGGGCTTTGCGATGATGAGCGACATTCGCCGCATCTGCGAGGCGCCGACGGAAGAAGATCGCGACTGGTTTCCGCATCTCGCCGGCACCGGCGACTACATGAAGGCGCTGAAAGACGGTTGGGCGAACTATCGTGATGAAAGCTTCATCGAACAGTTCCTGTCGCCGAAAGTGATCCGCGATTTTCGCTTGTTCGGGCTTGCCGACAAGGCCGACAGCGGCGCTTACAAGGTCGCTTCGATTCACAATGAAAACGGCTATCGCGCGGTGCGGCAGGCGCTTTCGCGGCAGTACGATGTCGGGATTGCCGATCCGAACATCCAGGTGACGGGCGCCGATCTGAAGGGCAACCGCACGCTTTATCTCAAGCACTTCATGCATCGCGGCGTACCGCTGCATGAAAAGACGCGCGGTTCTGTTCTCGCGCATGTCGAGCGGCTCTGGGGACACGACGTGAAATTCGACGCCGTGCCCTCAGATGCATAGCCCCTGACGGATCATCACGTGCTCTGGCCCGCTGTCACGACGACTGTTTCGATCGTGGTCGGAGCCTTCGCCGCATGTGGCTGCGCCGGAAGCTGGACCGTCGGACCGATGCTCGAGATCGACGCGATGACGAGGAACGCTGCGCCAGCGACGATTGCACCGTACAGGGCCCGCGAACCCGGCACTTCGGTGGTTGGATAGTGAATGCTCATTTGCCTCTCCTTGTGTCCCGGGGAAGTCTTTGTCCCGTGACATGCCGGAGATGGGGGCCAGTGGGCACACCACAATAGTGTGCATACGGAATAGTCCTGCATGCAGGCCATGCGCACAGCCGATGGGCCGAACAGCTTGAAACCGCGCGCCGGCCTTCCCATCTGCACAATAGACCTGCGCGCCGCGCGGCCCTTTACGATTTCTTGACGGCCGTGCGAGGCTCCGCCCCACAAAAACTGGGAGGCGGCCATGGCCAAGCACACAATCGATACCGGCACCAACGATCTCATCGCGACCGTGGAAGACGGCGTCGCCGTCATCACGATGAACCGGCCTGAGCGGCGCAATGCGTTGTCCGGCGCGATGCTCTCGGCGATGAGTAAGACGCTCGCCGAATGCGAACTCGATCCCGATGTGGCGGTGGTCGTGATCACCGGCGCGGGCGGCGCGTTCTGTGCCGGCGGCGACGTGAAGGGCATGGCCGATGGCTCCGGCGGCGGACCGTCGTCCCGCGGCAGCGACATCGACAGCCGCATCCA
>DATAHD010000647.1:0-4561 GCA_036263395.1 Rhizomicrobium sp.
CGGGCGAGATAGGCGCGCTCCGCTTCACCGAGCGCAACCTGACCGACGCGGCGCGCGAGGATCAGGGTGTAACTGAGCGAGATGTCGGCAGCGGTGAAAGCGTCGCCTGCCATGAAGGGTGACCGTGTGAGTTGGCGCGTCACCAGCTTGAGACGGTTTTCGTATTGATTCAGGGCCCAGCGTGCGCCCCAGTTGTTGCGCTCGCTCTCTGGCGCGACGAAGTTGCTGACGACGACGACCTGGATGTTGGCGCCCATGCCGGCTTCGCCGAGATGCAGAAATTGCTGATACAGCGGAAAAGCGGGATCGTGCGGCGCGGGCGCCATCGAGGCCTTTGAGTCCTGGCCGTAGCGCGCGAGCAGGTACTCCATGATCGCGATGGATTCGACCATGGTGACGTCGCCGTCCACCAGCGCCGGAATGAAGCCGCCGGGATTGATGGCGAGAAACTCCGGATCGTTTTCGACGCCGGCGAGCAGATCGACGTCGCGGATGCGGTAGGGCAAGCCCATTTCTTCGAGCAGCCAGATAACGCGAAAGCCTCTGCCCTCGCCCCAGACGGTGATCATTGTGCGGCCCCTGTGAGATGTTGGTCGAGCTGATCGAGCGACTGCGACCAGCCGGCTTTGAAGTCCTCGACACGGTATTTTGCGGAGGCCATGCCGGCATGCGTGACCGTAAGCCTGGTTTTTCCATCCGCTTCTTCGAGCGTGACGGTCACCAGCGACGCGGGCCGATCGGGCGTGTCGAGCTCGCGCCAGTCTGTGTCGGACGCGTGCTGCTCCAGCACCAGCCGCTCACCATCGACGATCTCGCGATAGATCCAGACGAACCAGATCCGCTCGCCGTTCGACGGCTCGATCTCGCAAAGCATGGAGCCGCCGATGCGGAAGTCGAGTTTGCAGGTGGGCATCGTGGCGCCTTTGGGAAGACCCCACCATTGCTTGAGCGCATCGACCTCACGCAGCGCCCGCCAGACCTTTGCACGCGGTGCATCGAGCAGGCGGACGATGGTCAGCTCGTTCTTCACATCCGCCATCAGCGTTGCTCCTTCAGATAGCGTTCGAGCTTGTCCAGGCTGTTTTCCCAGATGTCGCGATAACGCTCGAGGTGTTTGGCGGCGCCGTTGAGCGACGTGGGCGCGAAGGTGACGAGTTGCAGCTTGCCTTCGCGGCGCTTGGTGACGAGGCGCGCGTTCTCCAGCACGATGAGATGCTTCGACACCGCCGCGAACGACATGTCGTAGGATGAGGCGATCTCGCCAACCGACAATTCGCGCCCCGCAACGCGGCGCAGGATATCGCGACGTGTTGTGTCGGCGAGCGATCCGAAGACCGAGTCGAGTTGTGTGGCACGTTCAACCATATGGTTGAACGTAGAGGGGCGCGTGCCGGGAGTCAACGGTCACATCACGGCCTCTTGCGTAGTGTCCGCCGGCACGCTACACACTGAACCATATGGTTCAGCTTTCGACCGCACGCTTCGATGCCTCCTTCTCCGCGCTTTCGGATGCCACACGGCGGGGGGTTCTGGAGCAGCTTGGGCGGGGGGACGCTTCGATCACGGATCTTGCCGACAAGTTTCACATGACCCCGACGGGCATGAAGAAGCATGTCGGCATTCTGGAGGACGCGGGCCTCGTCACGACGGAGAAGGTCGGGCGGGTGCGGAGCTGCCGGCTCGGCTCGCGGCGGCTCGAGGAAGAGGCGGCGTGGATCGAGCGATACCGGCAGCTTTGGAGCGCACGCTTCGATGCGCTGGATGCGGTCGTTGAGGACCTGAAACGCAAAGAGCAGGCCGCTGGCCGCAGAAAGAAGGCGTGAGCCATGACCAACACGACCGTGGAACGGACGTCCGACCGCGAGCTGACCGTCACGCGCATTTTCAACGGCCCGGCGCGCATCGTGTTCAAGGCGTGGACTACGCCGGAGCTGATGATGCGCTGGTGGGCGCCGAAGTCGTTCGGGATCACGTTTATTTCCTGCGAGATCGATGCGCGCACCGGCGGCAGCTACCGCTTCGTGTTCGGGCATCCGTCCTCCGACCAGCCCGCGGCGTTCTTCGGCACGTACATCGAGGTGGTGCCGAACGCCCGCCTCGTCTGGACGAATGAGGAAGGCGGCGAAAGCGGCGCCGTCACCACGGTGACGTTCGAAGAGCGCGGCGGGGAGACGGTGGTCGTGCTGCGCGACCTCTATCATTCGAAGGAAGCCCTCGACGAGGCCATCGCCTCCGGCAGCACAGGCGGGTGGGTGGAACAGTACGAGGCGCTGGACGCGCTCCTCCCATCGGAATCCTAAGCCACTGTTTTCTTTGGGAAAACGCCTGGAGGTTGTTTGGCGGATTTTGAGGGAGGGGTGGGGGTGGTCCCGCTTGCCTGCCCTGCCCCGTCGGCCGTCGCGCCTAGGGAGATCAACGTTCGAACCGCATGTCCCCGACTTTGGGGGAGGGGGTGGTCTGCGGTTCGACAACAAAATTGTTTTCGCGAATTCCGATACTAGCCTTCCCGCCCTCGGGCGGCAGGAGGCCTGTGTTCCGATTTTCACGCTGACGGATTGTTTGAACTCCTTCGCATTGCCAGCCCATCGGCGTGATGGATTTATCCATTCAGCAATGTAGCAACCGGCCACACCAGATCGTGTCAGCAGTCTTAGGAGCGATGGGTGACAGGCGCTCCCGTCGCCACATTCATTCTGCCCTGTGATAAAAGGAGAGATGCTCGAGCAGCTGCACGAGGCTCTCTGGGTCGGCGAAGGCGAGAATGTCAATTTCTTCGGCCTTCCCTATCCGACACGCGCCGTCATCGCGCGTCTGGACGGCGGCGCGTTGTGGGTGTGGTCGCCGATCAAGTTGACCGCGGACCTGCGCGCGGAGGTGGATCGGCTGGGACCGGTTCGCCATCTCGTCAGTCCGAACAAACTGCATCATCTGTATCTGAAGGAGTGGAAGGCGGCTTACCCGCAGGCCGCGTTATGGGGGCCGCAATCGACGATCCGGAAATGCTCCGGCCTTTCGTTCCACGAAGCGCTGACGGACAACCCACCGCCCGCATGGGGCGCCGACATCGACCAGGCGTGGTTTCGCGGCTCCTTCGCGATGGACGAGATCGTTTTTCTGCACCACCCCTCCGCGACCGTCATTGTCGCCGATCTGATCCAGACGTTCGGCGAGGACTTTCTGCGCAAGTATTGGGGCTGGCTGGGATTTCTGGCGCGGCTCGACGGCCTCAGCAAGGATCGCGCGATGGCGCCGCTCGAATGGCGGCTATCCTTCCTCAACCGTGCACCGGCGCGCCGGGCACGCGACAAGATCCTGCATTGGGATTGTCAGCGCGTGATCGTCGCGCACGGCGAGTGGCCGCGCACGAACGGGCATGCCTTTCTGGCCAAGTCTTTCCGCTGGCTTGGCAGCTGAAGAGTCGGGACATGATGGACATCACGTCCGCCTTGGGCCCGAAAGCGCGTCGCTTACCGCTTCCCTACCCCAATCGCAGGAAGATCGCCGTGAACGTCAACGTGTCGATCACGCCATGCAACAGGATCAGCGGCCACAGGTTGCGCTTGAAAAGGAGGAACATCGTTCCGAACGCGAGGCCTATGCCGCACGTCACCACGGCACCGCGCCATCCCTGATAGTAGAAGTGTCCGTAGCCGAAGATCACGGCAGGCACGACGACCGCGAGGACAGAGCCAGGCCAACCGCCGGAGAACACCTGTTGCAGGCGCGTGATCAGATAGCCGCGAAAGAACATCTCCTCGCCAAAGGCAGCGGCCGTCCAGACGAGACTGAGCCACAGCAAAAAATGCGGCAGGCTTCCGGCGACGTCGCCCCATCGCTCCCCGACTTCGCCCGGCACTTTGGCCAGAAAGTGCAAGCCCAGCGCCGGGCCGACGACCGTTGTGAGCGCGACGACGACGCCGAACGCGACAAGCGTGAGGGCGGCTTGTGGAAGGACCCAGAGCTTGGCTTTCCAACCCGGCAGAGACGCCAGCCCCATCTGCGACCAACTCTGACCGCGGGCGCGCATGTAAAGGGTTAGCACTGCAAGCGTCATGAGCAGTGACACCGGCCCGGCGTAACGCCACGAGACCAAGCTCAGCAGATATTTGGACAACAGCGCGAGCGCGACGAAAGCTGTGGCCTCCGCGGCAATACCCAAGCGAGACTGGCCGGGTTGCGTGACAGGCGAGGCTTCCATAGCAGTTAGGTGTGATCTACGAGCGCTGCTGTCAATGCGATGAGAGGCGCGACGTGCCATTCGCCCTGCGCGCGACCTACACGATCACCCGACCTGCGGCACGCCGCTTCCCGCCGAGACGGATGAGACGAACGTCACCGTCACCGCCGGCACACTGGACGAACCGCTCGGCGCGGGCATCCGCACGCACCGCTTCTGTGCCTCAAGAGCAGACTGGGACCGCGACGCGGACGGGGCGCGGTATTTCGATGAGCGGTCGGGGTAGCGGCGCTGTCTCACGTTCAGGAGGGGAGGCCGACAACGATATCGAATTCCGCCCCAACTCACATTTCATCAACTACGCCACACTGCGAGATGTGGCTT
>DATAHD010000648.1:0-5300 GCA_036263395.1 Rhizomicrobium sp.
TTCGACGCCGGGGCGGCTTTGCTCACCGTTGGTGGCGGGGCGGCCGTCACACTCGCCTTCGGGTTGATTGGCGCCTGGGCAGCCCTTTCGGCTCGGCCGGCCAGCCTCCTCCGGGCACCCTGAACGGGCGATTCGCCTGAAATTTCCGCCGTTTACGAATTCGTGACCGCGCGGAACAACCCTTGAACTAAAATCATTCCAATCCGATATAGTAGAGCGACCGGACCAACCTCCGGCACGAAAGGATTTGAGAGAAAACCATGGCTGACTACGACAACCGGGTTTTACAGGGCACGGCAGATAGCGCCGTCGGCATCGACGCCGGCCTGCGCGCGTTCATGCTGCGCGTCTACAATTACATGTTCGTCGGGTTGATCCTGACGGGCATCGCGGCGTTTGGCGCCTATTCGCTGGCGACGACCAGCGATCCGGCACAGGCGGTCGCCAACTACCACGGCGTGATGCTGACCCAGACGGGCGTGACCTTGTTCACCAGCCCGCTGCGCTGGCTGGTGTTCCTCGCCCCGCTGGGACTGGTGATGTTCCTGAGCTTCCGCATCAACAAGATGAGCGTGAGCGCCGCGCAGACGACGTTCTGGGTCTACGCCGCCCTGATGGGCATCTCGTTGGGCTCGATCTTCATCGTCTACACGCAGGCGAGCATCGCGCAGGTGTTCTTCATCACCGCCGCTACGTTCGGTTCGATGAGCCTCTATGGCTACACGACCAAGCGTGACCTGACGGGCTGGGGGTCGTTCCTGTTCATGGGCCTGATCGGTATCCTGATCGCGTCGCTCGTGGGCATGTTCTGGCATTCGTCGGCGCTGCAGTTCGTGATCTCGGTCGCGGGCGTGCTGATCTTCACCGGCCTGACCGCGTACGACACGCAGAAGATCAAAGAGATCTACTACGTGAACGACGATGGCTCCGTGACCGGCCGCAAGGCGATCATGGGCGCGCTCAACCTCTATCTCGACTTCATCAACCTGTTCATCATGCTGCTCCGCCTCTTCGGCGACCGCCGCTGACAGACAGGTCACTAGCCTTCGCAAAGGCCCCGGTGTAACCACCGGGGCCTTTTTCGTTGGAGGCATCCCATGGAAGACAAGCCCGAAATCGTTGCCGTCGAACTTCTCCCGCCCTCGCCGGAATGGGCGGAAACGGCTGCGCACGAAACGGCGCGGCTGAAAGCGGCGTTGGGCAATGCGTTGGTGACGGTGCACCACATCGGCTCGACCTCCATTCCCGGCATCTTGGCCAAGCCGATTGTCGACATGATCCCGATCGTCACCGATCTGTCGGCGCTCGACGCCAGGGAAGATGCGATCCGCGCGCTCGGTTATCGCTGGATGGGCGAGTTCGGTCTGCCCGGCCGGCGTTATTGCTCCCTCAACGATCCGGTCACGAACAAGCGCAAGGTGCAGCTGCACTGTTATGCCGAGGGCGATCCCAGCGTGACGCGCCACCTCGCGTTTCGCGATTACCTGCGGGCGCATCACGCCATCGCAAAAGAGTATGAGGCCGAGAAAGTCCGCGCTGCATCCGTGCGCTCGGACGACGCGAACGCGTACAACGATCAGAAGAATGACTGGATTAAGCGCGTCGAGCAGGATGCGCTGAGTTGGTACGCAAAGCGCTAATCGTCGTTCAGCGCTTTCAGCAGCTTCTTGTCGAACACCCGCAGCACGCTCTCAAGATCGTGGCCGCGTTTGAGTATCTGGTTGCCGGCGGCGATCACGGCGTATTGCCCCTGCTTGGCGCGCAGCTTCGGGCGCTTCTCCACCCGGAACAGCGGCATCTCGCTGGTGCGGCGAAAGATCGAGAACACCGCCACGTCATCGAGAAAATCGATCGCGTAATCGCGCCATTCGCCGGCGGCGACCATGCGGCCATAAAGGGTGAGAATGCGCTGAAGCTCGAGGCGGTCGAAACGCACCTGCGCGGCGGTGAAGCCACCGCCCTGCCCGCTGGAAACGGCACTCCGCGCGGGCTGCGGGCCAGCCTTTGCGCGGAGGAACGCTATGGGTTCCTCTGCCATAGCCGGAGCATGGGCCTGTCACGCGATTGTCGCAAGCCGTTTTCGCTTTGGCCGGAACCGGCGTTATGGTTACGGCGGGAAGCAAGCAACAGGATGGACGATATGAAACTCGAAGGCGGCTGCTATTGCGGCAACGTGCGCTACGCGGCGGAAGGCGATCCGATGATGCAGGCGCAGTGTCACTGCCGCGAATGCCAATACATCACCGGCGGCTCGCCCAATGTGTTCATCGCAATGCCGATCGCAGGTTTCAAATACACCAAAGGCGCGCCGAAGGAGTTCAAGCGCAAGGACCTGGAGCGTCCGGTGACGCGCGAGTTCTGCGCCGATTGCGGCACCCACATGGTGACGCGTCCGCAGGGCTTCCCGGCGGTGATCGTGAAGGTCGGCTCGCTCGACGATCCGAAACAGTTCACGCCGCAGATGGCGATCTACACGATCGACAAGCAGCCCTTCCATCAAATCGCAGAAGGCCTGCGCAGCTTCGAACGCCTGCCGGGCTAATCGAATCGCGTGTCTCGCATGCGCCGGCAACTTTGCCGCATTGTTGCGGGAAGCTGTCGGCGCGCGATATTGCCTGACTTTCAAGCGCACCATGTAAGGTTCACACGCTTACAAGTGGCGTCACGCATAGCTCTTATGAACTCTTTGTGATCGCCGGCCACGGTTTGGTCACGATTGCACCACGCGAGGGTCACGCTCAGGAGCGATGCTCCTTGCGTCGGCCGGTTGCGTTGCAAAGTCTAGCGACAACCAAGCCCCCCAGCCCCCGTCGCATTCGTTGCAGACCGGCCGACTGCCCCCCCTCCTTAAAATCTCTCTCAAATCGTCATGGCCGGTCGAGCCGTAGCGAAGCGTAGGCCGTACCGGCCATCCATTGCCTCGAATGGTCAACACCGAGGCTCGCTCTTCATGCAGTCGCGGCAATGGATCACCGGGATGCCCTTCGCTGCGCTCCGGGTCACCCGGTGATGACGGCCGTGGGAAATTGTGAATTAGGCACGGCCGTTTCTGACCGCGTCCCACTGACCAAAGAGACCGCCGATGGCGCCGGTCAGTACCGACGTTGCGGTGCCGATGAGCAGCACCATCTCCGGCACCGGGCCCAGCGTGTATGCGGACGCATCGCCAAGCAGGATGGCGAGCGCAATGCCGATGAGCGCACAGATGCCACCCGCGAATGCACCACCGAGCGCGCCGATGCCGTAGCCGCGAGCAACCTCACGCGCATAGAGCAACCCCGCGACACCCGCGATCATGATCGTCGCGAACAGCACGTTGCGCGACAGCAGCGGCAGGTAATGGCTGAGGATCACGAAGGTGACGAGGATCATCACGCCGACGGTGACGGCTCTCTGGAACGCGGTCTTCGGCAACACAACACAATCTCCGGTTTCCGCCTCTGAGTGCAGCGGGCCTTTGCGGCCATAGTGCGGCCTTCGCGGGCGGAAAGGGAGACGGTGTTTATGACGAAGCTGTGCGCGGGCGTGCGAGCATCTGTCCTACAGCGCCGCCGATGGCGCCGGTCACCGCGGAACTGATCGTTCCGATGGCGAGAATGATTGCCAGCGTATCGCCCAGCGCGACCGACACCGCGATGCCGATGATCGCACAAACGCCACCGGCGATGGCGCCGCCCAGTGCACCCGAGCCGTAGCCGCGCCCTGCCGCCCGGCCATACGTGATCCCTGCGAAGGCCGAGATCGCCATGCCGCCGATGGCGAACACGTTCATCGCTACCCACGGCGAGAAATGCCCCGCGACGATCATCGCGAGTTGCAGGACCGTGCCAACGATCGTGGCGTGCTGAAGTGCTTTTGTGTCGAACATGCTCCCCTCTCCCTGCTGGCTATTGTGATTTCGGTTTGCTGACGGATGCGTTCATCGCCTCGGCCTCGGCTTTCCAGTCGACCGGTCCGGTGATGAAGCTTTTGGCGAGCGTCTGCAGCGCATAGGCGTTCCCATCGCGGAAGTGGCCGTACATTGTGTCGTAACCGGCGCCCTCGCCGTAACCGACCTGGGCCTCGGTGACCTTGGTGTGCGTCGCGTCCACCGGCTCGAAGGTGATGATCGTGCGCAAGGTCGCGATCAGCACCGGATCGAACGGCGCGCCCTTCGGGACATGCGCGTTCTGCATCACGATCAGCTTCTCTGGGAAGTAGGCGACGATGCGGTTCTTGATGTTGTCCGGATCGCCGATCTTGCCGCTGAGGCTGTAGGACGACTCCATCATCCCATCATTGCCGAGCGTGATGCGCGCCACCGGCACCGCCCAGCGCTTGAAGCCGTCATCGGTGGTGAACGCCTTCCAGACGTCCGCGGCCGATGCCGGAACGACGATGGAGAGTTGCTGCACCCGATGACCGGCCGCATCGCGGAACGAGGTGTCGGTCACCGCAGGCTCCGCCGCCGACGCGGCGAGCGGCACGGCGGCCAAACCAAGCGCAAGGAGAATCCGTTTCATGCCCTACCCCTTCTTCTGTTGTGCGGCTTCGCGTTCGAGCCGGGTGATGTAGTCGCGCAGCATTGCGACCGAGATGTCGAAGGTCTTGAGATCGCGATAGGTGCGCGACTGCATCACGCCGCCCTCCATCACGTTCAGTGTCAGCACCGCCAGCGCGTGGCGGTCGGCATCGGGCGGCAGGCGGTCGCCGGCCGCGATGAAGCACGCCTCCACCGCCGCGACCCAGCCGTCGAAGTTGATTGCCAGCAGCTCACGCACCGATGGATCGGGTTCGTGGATTTCCAGCGCCAGGCTGCCGATCGGGCAGCCATAGGTGCACTCGCTGTTGGCGAGGTGTCCGCGATAGGCGGCGAGCAGCGCGAACACCCGCTCGATGGGATCGTCCACGCCCTCCCACGCCGGCAGCAGCAGCATCGGATAGATGCCATCGCGGTAGCGCCGCAGCACCTCCAGCAGCAGGTCCTGCTTGGTCGGAAAGAAGTGGTAGAGGCTGCCCGAATTGGCCTTCGCGGCGCGCAGGATGTCCGCCACGGAGGTGGACTCGTAGCCTTTCTCCGAGAACAGCTCCAGCGCCGTGAACACCAGCCGGTCTTTCGTGTCGTCCGCCATCGCCGCCCACTTGATTGAATGATCAATCAAGAGTCAAGCGCGCACAGCCCCCGTGCCCGGCTAACAGCGAGTTGTCTTGCGAATCTGTCGCCAAAGCCCGTAAGGACTCCGCGTCACCTCCCGCCCATGTTTCCCCCTCTTGTCGATGATCCAAATCACTGGCCTGACCAAGCGTTTCGGCCCCTTCGC
>DATAHD010000649.1:0-11994 GCA_036263395.1 Rhizomicrobium sp.
GATGTACTTGCCGCTCTCCGGATTGCGCAGGTCGGCTTCGCCCGGCAGCGTGAGCACGAGGCCGCCGGAGAGGTCGTGCAGGTACTTCACCGTGTTGTGGTAGTTGGCGGCGTAGTAGTACTTCGCGGCGTTGATCGCGAGGGTGTTGGGATAGACCATGCCGGTCTCGGTCTTCTCGTAATGCCGGCAGGCATAGTCGAGCGACATCTTCAGCATCTGGGCGTAGGTGATGAGCTCGGCGATGGAGGAGCGGGCGACGGCGTCGTTCTCCTTGCCCTGCATCTCGGTCACCAGCTGCGCGAGCCCCACAAATAGCTCGGACGAATCCACCGCGCCGATGACGCCGCCGGTCCGCTCCCACAGGCCGAGCGAGCGGGCGAGCACGGTGGCGAGCTGGACTTCGCCGGCGAGGAAGACGCGTTCCCACGGGACGAAGACATCGTCGAAGATGACGAAGCCTTCCGGCATCGAGTGGTGCGAACTGGCCGGATAGTCGAACGGGTTCAGTTCGGCGGGCGCGAAGTTGCGGTTGATGATCTTCACGCCGGGTGTGTTCACGGGAATGGAGAAGGATACGGCGTAGTCTGTCTCGTCCTGCCGCATGCCCTTGGTGGGCATCACGACGAGTTCGTGGATCACGGAGGCGGCGGTGATGTGCAGCTTGGCGCCGCGCACCACGATGCCGTCAGCGCGGCGTTCGACAATGCGGACGTAGAGATCGGGATCGTCCTGCTCATGCGCGCGGCGTTTCCGGTCGCCCTTCGGGTCGGTGATGACCTCCGCGCCGCGCAGGTCGTTGTCGCGGCAGTATTTGTAGAGACGCTCGATGTTCTCGGCATATTCCGGTTTCACCTGTGCCACCTGATCCTTCACGCTCATCAGCGCCATGAAGACGCTGGAGACGGCGGTGCCGATGGAGGTGTGGCTGAGGAGTTCGACGCGCTTGTTGAGTTCGTCCTCGGTGCGCGGGATCTGGAAGATGCGGTGCGCGTCGGTGCCGTCTTCGGTCTTGTAGCGGCGAAGGGCGCCGAGCTCCGGGTCGTCGTATTTGTAGTCCTCGGCGGTGAGCGCGATCGGGACGCGGAAGCGTGGATGCTGCGTAATGTCGGGGATGCTTTCGCCGTCCCAATACGTCACGCGCCCGTCATTCAAGCTGGAAATGTAGTCTTCCGGCCGCATCAGTCCCATGGCTGCGTCTCCCTGTTTTGGGCAAAGTGTAACCTGTTCCAATTTTTTCGGTAGCCGGTGCGCGAGGCCATTGACGCAGCGGCATGGCGGCGGTGTTAGATACAGCTATGAAGACCTTCTATTCCGATGCGCATCTCGCCCATAACCCGCCCGAGGAGTTCGAGGGCGGACGCCTTAATCCCGCGGTGGAAATTCCCGAGCGGGCGGAGCGGGTGCGCGAGGCCGTGGAGTCGCGCGACCTGGGCTCAATCTGCGAGCCTGCGGAGTTCGGCGATGAACCGATCCTTCGGGTGCACGACGCCGACATGGTGACGTTCCTGGGTGAGGCGCACGATCACTGGATCCAGAAGTACGGTGCGAATGCACCGGCGGCGATTCCGTCAGCGTGGCCGTCGCGCGGGCACCGGCAGCAGCGGACCGGGCATATCGAGTCGCGGCTGGGGACGTTCGCGTTCGATACCGCGACGCCGATCGTGAAGGGAACGTGGACCGCGGCGAAGACCGGCGTGAACGTGGCGCTGTCGGCGGCGCAGGCGGTGCGCAGTGGCGACCGCTCGGCCTTCGCGCTGACGCGGCCGCCGGGGCATCACGCGAGCGCGGATGTGTTCGGCGGGTATTGCTATCTCAACAACGTCGCGATCGCGGCGCAGTGGCTGGCCGATCAGGGCATGAAACCGGCGATCCTCGATGTCGACTATCACCACGGCAACGGCACACAGGCGATGTTCTATGACCGGCCGGATGTGTTCTTTGCCTCGATCCATGCCGATCCGTCGTTTGCCTATCCGCACTTTCTCGGATTTGCCGATGAGAAAGGCGAAGGCGCGGGCGAAGGCGCGAACCTCAACATCCCGCTGCCGGAGGGGACCGACTGGGCGCGGTATCAGGAGGCGATGTTTCATGCGCTGGGCGCGGTGAAGGATTTTGCGCCGGATGTTCTGCTGGTGTCGCTCGGGCTCGATACGTTCGGCGGCGATCCGATCTCGCGGTTCGACCTGAAGCACAACGATTACTTCCGGATGGGCGCGATCCTGGAGGATGCGAAGCTGCCGACAGTGTTCGTGTTCGAGGGCGGATACAACGTCGAGGCGCTGGGGTCGATTACGGCGAATGTGCTGGACGGGTTTCAGAATACATAGTGGGTGACGGCGGCGCCCACCCGTTTCCGCTGCGCGGAAACGACCTCCCCACGAGGGGGAGGTGAACGCGTTATTGAGATGAACCGCTCGCGCCGTTCTTCGCCTTGTCCATCGCCTCTTTCATTTTTTCGGCGGCGCGTTTGAGGGCGTCGTCGGTTTTGTCGCCGACGTGGCCGCCCCTCGCCTGCATCTGATCGATGGCGCGGTCGACGGCGGCTTTGATGTTCGCGGCGGTGCCGCCTTTGGAATATTCGTTGACGATGACGCTTTCGAGCCGCGCGACGAGGGCGTCGACGGTGTACTCCTTGTTCATCGGGCGCTCGCGGTGCTCGACGATGCTGTAGATGTCGATCGCGTCGTCGATGGTGCGGCCGTATTCGACGAGCTTGTAGAAGCGCGAGCCCTCTGCCTTGTCCTTCGCCGTGAAGAACAGGTCGAAGACCGCGACGGCGAAGGTCAGCGGGATCTGGAAGAAGTTGTGGAAGTTGTTGACCGCGAGTTTGAACTCGAACACCGCCACGTCGCGGATGAAGCGCCAGCGGGCGTCGGCATTGTGGAGCGGCGCCGGCTCGGGCTGGCTGGGGGCAGGAACGGGAAGCTGCGGGTCGGACATGTCGGTTCCGGTTTGCGCGGGACAGCCATCACCCCTTCGATGAACACTCCCCGCTGCAGCGATACATAGTGCGGACGGCGGGCCTCTGCGACCCCGATTTGGCGGTGGCGGGCGGCCGGATGTTTACGCGCGACGCGTGCGCGCGATCACAGCATCGGAACTTTTCACAATAACTTTAGTAGGTTAACGCCGTTTCATGGATTGACGTTTCTGTAATCTTGCGGCGTATTCCTGCCCGGGCTCCGTAAGCTTTCCAGCGACACGCTGAGAGAAAGCTCGCGCAACTGCGTGCACACAGGAGCCTCTTTTGACCAGCTATGTCGGTACCACTGGTGATGACGACTACACCGGTACAGAATTCTTCGACACCTTCGATCTCTCCCAGGGCGGCCACGACAAGGCCAAAGGCCTGAACGGCTATGACCAGTTTACCCTGGGCAACGCGCTCGATTCCGCCGACCGGATCGATGGCGGGGACGGCGGCGACTCGCTCTCGCTGTCCGGCAACTACAACCTGGTGCTCAAATCGACCACGCTGCGCAGCATCGAGAACATCTCGCTAGCCGGTGGCAGCACCTACAGCCTGACGACGCACGACGACACCGTCGATCTGGTGCAGTCGCTGACGATCACCGGCAACACGGTGACCAAGCTGGTGTTCAACGGCAAGGCGGAGTGGGACGGCAATCTGATCGTCACATCCGGCGCCGGCGACGATCAGCTCACCGGCGGCTATCGCGCGGATCGCTTCATGGGCAATGCCGGCAAGGACACCCTTGTTGGCGGCGGCGGCGCCGATCAGCTGTTCGGCGGCGGCGACAACGACATCCTGAAGGGCGGCAACGGCGCCGATATCCTGAACGGCAATGACGGCATCGATACGCTGGACGGCGGCGCGGGTCTCGACACGGCGCAGATCGACAAGTTCGGCGCCACACAGGCGCTGACCTTCAACTTCTCCAAGCCGGGTGCGGTGACGACGCTGGTCGGCGACGGTACGACCGTCACCAATGTCGAGCGCTTCATCATCAATGGCGGTTCGGGCGCCGACAAGTTCACCACCGGCGACGGTGACGACCAGCTGAACGGCAACGGCGGCAACGACGTCCTGAAGAGCGGCGCGGGCAACGACACGCTGAACGGCGGCGACGGCAAGGACACGGTGGACGGCGGCAAGGGCGTCGACTTTGCCTACATCTCCCGCGGCTCGGCGACGGCCGACCTCACCTTCGAGATGCAGTCGGTGAAGAGCGTCACGACGCTGGTCGGCGACGGCTCGACCTTCGTGAACATCGAAGGCTTCCGCATCAATGGCGGGACGGGCAACGACAAGTTCACGACGCTCGACGGCAACGACCAGCTGTCCGGTGGCGCTGGCAACGACATCCTGAGCGGCGGCAACGGCTTCGACAGCCTGAACGGCGATGCCGGCGATGACAAACTCAACGGTGGAGACGGCGCCGACTACCTCAACGGCGGCCAGGGCCACGACACCCTCAACGGCGGCAAGGGCAACGACACCATCAATGTCTATGACTCCGATGCCGGCGATACGATCGACGGCGGCGCGGATATCGATACCGTCAATCTCTACTACTACAGCGCCACGCAAGCCCTGACCTTCATCGTGACCGACCCAACACAGGTCGCCAAGGTGGTGGGGATGGGTACGTCGGTGATCAATACCGAAATCTTCAACTTCACCGGCGGCAGCGGCGCCGACACCGTCACGACGTGGAACAACACCGACAGCATCGACGGCGGTGCCGGGGCAGACGTCCTGCACGGTGCGGGCGGCAACGATTACATGTCGGGCGGCGCCGACAACGACAAAGTCTACGGTGACGACGGCAACGACTATCTGACCGGCAATGGCGGCGACGACGAACTCTACGGCGGCGCTGGCGACGATACCCTGCGCGACTACGAACTGAGCGCCAGCAAGGACAAGTTCGACGGCGGTGACGGGAACGACACGGCCTATCTCCAGCGCACCAACGCGACAGCGGACCTGAAGTTCATCTTTGCGGGCGTTGGGGCGATCAACAAGCTGGAAGGCGATGGCACCACCATCACCAACGTCGAGAACTTCCAGCTTGGCGGCGGTCAGGGCAACGACAAGTTCACCACCGGCGCCGGGTTTGACGTGCTGAACGGCGGCAACGGCAACGATACGTTGAACGGCATGGACGGACAGGACCAGCTGTCCGGCGGCAACGGCAACGACACGATGAACGGCGGCAACGGTGACGACATCATCTTCACCGCCGGCAACGGTCTGGACACGATCGATGGCGGGGCCGACCAGGACCGCGCCTATATCGACCGCAGCTATATCTCGACGCAGGACCTGACGTTCACGTTCAAGGGCGTCAACGCCGTCACCAAGCTGACCGGCGATGCCGCGAACGAAGTGTCAGTGATCCATGTCGAGGCTTTCAACCTGTGGGGTGGCGTCGGCAACGACAAGTTCACCACCGGCGACGGCAATGACTCCCTGAATGGCAACGGCGGCAACGATGTGCTGAACGGCGGCATCGGTCTCGACACGCTGTCGGGCGGCGACGGCGACGACACACTGAACGGCGGCGACGACAACGACTATCTCGATGCCGGATCGACGGGCGTGGACAAGCTGGATGGCGGTGCAGGCATGGACAACGCCTACATCAACCGTCTGGGCGCGACCGCCGATCTGACGTTCGTCATGACGAGCACCAGCGCCGTGACGAAAATGCTCGGCGACGGCACGACGGTTACCAATGTCGAGCAGATCCAGATCCAGGGTGGAACGGGCAACGACACGTTCACGACCCTGGACGGCAACGATTATCTGTACGGCTTCACCGGCAACGACACGCTGAACGGTGGCGGCGGTATGGATAATCTGTCCGGTGGTGACGGCAACGACACCATCAACGGCGGCGACGGCAACGACTTCATCAATGGCGGCCTCGGCAGCGACACGTTGAACGGCGGCGCCGGCGCCGACATCTTCAACTATCAGTCGCACTACACGAGCTTCGGCAACGAAACCGCGTCGGAATCGACGGGACGCTGGTACGACACAATCGTCGGGTTCAACACGGCGGAGGACAAGTTCGATCTGCCGACGGCCGTGACAGGGATCGATGCCGCGATTGCCGGCGGTCAGTTGTCGCTCGCGACCCTGGCACCGGATCTGGAGAACGCGGTCGGTGCGGCGCAGCTGCATGCGAACCATGCGGCGCTGTTCACCGCCGCCAGTGGCGATCTCTCCGGCAAGACGTTCCTGATCGTCGATGCCAACGGCGAGGCCGGCTATCAGCAGGGCGAAGATTTCGTCTTCCTGATGCAGGGCCAGACCGGCAACCTGACCACGGCGAATTTCATCTGAGGTTGCGGTAGAAAAGCGAATGCCCGTCCACCAAACCGGTGGGCGGGCATTTTCATTTGCGGCTATCCGTCAGTACGCCACGCCCTGTGCGGCGCAGAGGAACTTCATTAGCGGCGTGGTGGCTTTGAAGGTCTCAGTCACCGCGTCGAGGAGCTTTGGCGACTGCGCGGTCTTCAGCGGCAAGTCGCGCATTGCGAAGAAGCTCTTCTTCTTCAAGTCTTCGATGTAGACGTGGTTCGGGTCGTAGCCTTTGGGCGGGCGCGACAGGACGTGATCGGTGCCGAGGCCACCGAAGGTTTTCTCCAGCGTCTTGTCGCCGACGACGGCTTTCCATTTGGCGGGCGATTTCACGATGGCGTCGCGGATGTTCGCGAGGGCCGGTGGCTCGGGCATGTACATGCCGCCGCCGACGAACACCTCGTCATCGCCGAAGTGCATATAGTAGCCGGGGGCGTGGACGTCCTTGGCGCTGTTGTGGCGGAAGTGACAGGCGGCATGTTCCTTGTAGGGGCGCTTATCCTTGGAGAAGCGCACGTCGCGATAGATGCGGAACATCGAACCGCCATTGGTGCGCGGATCGGCCTTAAAGTTCTTCGAAATCTTCGCGAGACGCGGCGCCATCGCCTCGATGAAGTGACTCATCGGCAGCTGGACACTGTCGCGGTAGCGCTGCTTGTTCTCTTCAAACCAGGCGCGGTCGTTGTTCGCCTTCAACTCCTTGAAGAATGCGAAGAAGTCTTTCGGGAAGCCGTCGAAACCGTCTGCCATTGCCCTGCCCTTCAATCGTCCATCGCGAGCGGGTCGCCGGCCGCGAGCGTGCCGTGCGCCAGCCACTTCGCCATCGACGGCGAACATTCACGCAGCGCGCGGGCTTCGTAACGCGCCACCTGCTCGTCCGTCAGCACATCGTGCCAGCGGCCGTTGGTGCCTTTGTTGAGGAAGCGCTCGTGGCCCTTGTCCCACCCCATCGCGGCGCGCGGCATCAACGTCGCGCCGTTCTTGCGCATAGATTCGAAACTTGCGGCTTCGACCAGTGATGGCCACACGCTTTCCGGAATATCCATGCCGAGGAACGCCGCAATGCGGCGCATCTGGCCGTTCAGATCTGCCTTCAGATCGGCGTAGTGCACCATGAGCAGGTTCGGCATCTTGCGCCTTGCCGCCCAGTAGCTGCGCGAAATCTCAAAGAAGCGCGAGGCGGGGAAATCGTCGGCAAGACGAGCGTTTGCGCCTTCCGTCATCCAGACATCGAAATAATCGCGGATGGATTCGCTGGGGCGCGGCAGCGGCTTGCCGATGGTTTCATCCGCCATGCCAGCCATGCTCTGCATCTGCACCGACATGTCGGTGTAGTTGAGCGAATGGTTGTGCCACGACATGAAGGCATCGCGGCCGTCGCGCGCGACGTGGATGTAGCGCAGGTTGTCGTACACCGGCAGTGCTTCGAGCTGGACGTGCGATTTGATGAAGCGACGATGCGTCTGCCCTTCGAGATTGGCGAGTGTGGCCTCGAGCGGCGGGACGCGCATGTCGAGCCAGGGTGACGGCTCCTGAATGGTGCGCGGCTCCGGCGATTGAAAAACCAAGAGGGACACGATTTGCTGCATCCAGGTGGTGCCGCATTTCGCCGAGGTGCAGATGACGATGTCATCTTCGCGCGGCTTGAAATCAGCCCAGCGCCGGCTGTCCGTCGTCCAGCTTCGAACGACCTGTGTAGGTTTCTGTACGTTCATGTGCCCCCGGTGGCTTCACGCCCAGCCGAATGATAGACCGCCCGGGCCATGAGCGAAACGACGCCACGCGAATTGCGCGCCGAAGACGGACGCAGCGCCTTCGGTGCGGATGCCGCCAACTATGACAGCGCCCGGCCTGAATATCCGGCGGAGGTTTATGCGGTGCTGCTCGCGCGGTGTGGGCTTGGCGCGGGAACGCGGACGTTCGAGGTTGGTCCAGGGACAGGATTGGCGACGCGGCGGTTGCTCGAGGCGGGTGCCTCGCCGCTGGTCGCGGTCGAGCCGGATGCGCGGCTGGCGGCCAAGCTTTCCGAGCGGGCGCCGGCGGCGACGGTGCTGAACGCGGCGTTCGAAGACGCGGTGCTGGAGGATGGTGCGTTCGATCTCGGCTGTGCGGCGACGTCGTTTCACTGGCTGGAGCAGCGTGGCGCTCTTGCGAAGGTCGCGCGGTTGCTGCGGTCCGGCGGGTGGTGGGCGATGTGGTGGAATGTGTTCGGCGATCCGGCGCGGGAGGATGCATTCCATGAGGCGACGCAGCCGCTGCTGGCATCGCTCGCCACGACGCCGTCGTGGAATCCGAGCTGGAAACATCCGTTCGCCTTGGATCGCGAGGCGCGATTTGGCGATCTGCAGGCCGGTGGGATTTTCGACAGCATCGAGGATATGCGTTGGTCGTGGACGCTGGTGCTCGATCCGGCGCAGGTGCGGGCGCTCTATGCCACCTACTCCCACATCACGACCATGGACGAACCAGAGCGAGAGCGCGTGCTGGATGGGTTGTTCGACATCGCGACACGCGAGTTCGGTGGCCGGGTCGAGCGGAACATGATTACAGTGCTGTACATGGCGCGGCGGATCTGATTGCCCATCTCGCTCATCCGACTATGGTGCGGGCAAAGCAACTGGGAGCCGCCGCGTGATCAAGATCAGTGCGTATAAGTGGGTGCCGCCGTTTGTGCAGGGCTTGGTGCGCGATTTGCGACCGCGGTGGGCGCTGGAAGAGCTGGGGCTGCCGTATGAGGTGATGCTGGTGGCGCTGGGACCGGAGCAATCCGATCCCGACTATCGTGCGCTGCAGCCGTTCGGACAGGTGCCGATCCTGGAGGACGGCGAGATCAAGCTGTTCGAATCCGGCGCGATCGTGCTGCACCTGGCGAGCAAGTCGGACGTCCTGCTGCCGCGCGATACCGTCGAGCGCGAGACGGCGATCGCGTGGATATTCGCGGCGATCAACACGATGGAAGTGCCGATCACGTTCGGCATGCGCATGACGTTTGCCAATGTCACCTCGGGGCCGCTCTATGACGGCAACATGGAATGGATCGGGCGGCGGCTCGGCGAACTGGCGGCAGCGCTGGGGGACAACGATTATCTCGTCGGCAATCGCTTCTCGGCAGCGGACCTGATGATGACGACGGTGCTGACGCAGCTGCGCTCGACCGATCTTGTCGCCAAGCATCCGACGCTCGTCGCGTACTACGCGCGCTGCACGGCGCGGCCGGCCTATCAGAAGGCGATGGCCGATCAGCTCGCCGTGTTCAGGGCAAACGCCCCGCCGGCGTGATCACGGCGGGTTGTTTGCCTTGAGGAAGTCGGCGGTAGCTTTCAGCATGGCCTGACGGGTTGCCGAACGCGACAGCCAGTGATCTTCACCGTCCAGCTGCACAAAGCTCACGTTCTTGCCCGCCTTGCGCATCGCATCGACCATATCTTCGCTCTGCGCGAACGGGACGACGGTATCATCCTTGCCGTGGATGAGCAGCACCGGGATGGTGATCTTGTCGATGTGCTTGATCGGCGAGATGACATCCAGAGCCGGATCGTCTTTGGACGTGGCGCCGGTGTAGCGAAGCCAATAGCGATCCAGCAGATTCTCATCGCGCGAGCGATCTTCCTTCCACTGCATCATCTCGCGCATGTCGGAGACGCCAGCAACCGATACGGCACAGCGATAGACACCCGTATCGATGGCGGCTCCGGCCAGGGCGGCGTAGCCGCCGTAGCTGCCGCCGACGATGCACACCCGCTTTGGATCGATGATGCCCGTGCGAGCGAGGGCTCTCACGCCGTCGGAAAGATCGGTCTGCATCTTGTGGCCCCACTGACCGAAGCCAGCCGACAGCAAGTCCCAACCATAGCCTTCCGAACCGCGAAACTGCGGTTGCAGCACGGCGTAACCGAGCGACGCCATCGCCTGCGCCCACCAGTCAAAGCCGGGCTCATCGCGGGCCGCCGGACCGCCATGTGGGAAGACAATTAGAGGAAGGCTTTTGGGATCGCGATGCGGCGGCAGCGTGAGATATGCGTCGAGCTGCCGGCCATCCGATGCCGCGTATAGCAACGGCTCCACTTCGCCCATATCGGCGTAGGTGATCCCGTTATAGGCCGGGCCGAGGAAAGAGGACGTATCGGTATCCGTGTGAACCAGAAAATAGCCGTAGCCATGCCTGACACCCGTAACCTGGACGACGATGACCTTGCGATCGTCGCTCGCCGATACGAGTTCGACCTGCTCATGCGGAAAAAGGGCAAGAATTTTTTTCCACGCTGCCTGTTCGTTCGGATTAACGAACTCGTATTCGACATTATGGCGCAGATGACGGAAGCCGACGATGCGCCCGCTTAAACGGTCCAGGACCGGGTCGCCTGTGCCATCATCCATCTTGTCCGCGGGCACCTCACTGCCATCACTCACCGAATACGCACGTACCACCGTGTCGCCTTTTTCGTAGGTGCGGACGATGATAGCGCTGCCGTCATTGCTGAACCCCATGATGCTGGGGGTGTCGGCGCCAATGTCTTGCGCCGCGATGTCCTTCCAGTCCGATCCGACTTTCAGGCGCAGTGTCCAGCGCGCCCTACGATCACCGTAGTCCTCTTCAGCGACGAGACGACCGTTCCCATCGATCAGATAGTCGGTCGCATTGGCGAATGCGCCCACCACCAACCGGCTGGTGAAGTATTGCGGGTCGATCGCATACACGCCGATGCGGCCCTTCGATTCCGGGAAATAGATACCCTGCGAGAACACGACAGGCTTCCCATCGACGATGCGCACGCGCGGGTAATCGACTACCACGTTCATCGCACGGCCATTGCCAGCGAGACTCATCAAATTCGACTGCCGGTTCTTCTCGATATCGTAGACGACAGCTTCGAAGTACTCCTGCCGCGGCCCCATGATGTCGATGGCGCGTGAAGTCTGGGACGACACGACAATCAGATGGCCCTCGTCGATCCAACGGATGTCCCGGATCTTGGCGGCATCGGCTTTGATCCCACCAAGCGGCGCACCGCCATTGGATGATTGCACTATGACGAGCTTGCCGGCCTTGTCTTCGACGACGTACGCGAACTTGCTCCCGTCCGGCGACAGACTGACCTGTGAGAGCGTCGGCAATTGGCCGTAAGCCTCTATCGGTGCGGCGTTCGCAGACGCAAAACAGACGAGCGACAGGACTGCCGCAAAAACAGCAGCGCGCATGGCTGCCCCCCAAGATTGTACCCCACCGGTTCTATAGCGCGGATTTTTGGGGAGTGGAACGCGGCGCCTGGGTCGCAGGTTTTCATAGGAAAAGGAGTTCTTATGAGCATTGGAACCGACAAAACCCTGGTTGCCGTTTTCGATTCCGCGCATGTGCGGTTCTTTGAATACAAGGAGCCGCATGGGCGGCTGGAGTCCGTTCTGGGCGATGTGAGCTCGGGGCTGCATCACGACAGGCGCGATATCGAGGCGGACCGGCCGGGGCGCGGGTCGTCGGGCAATGGGCAGCATCACGCGTACGAGCCGGAGCACGATCCGCGCAAGCTGGAGAAGCATGACTTCGTCAAAGCGATCGCATCGGCCATCGAGGTCGCGCTGGATCAGCATGCCTTCGGCAAACTGGTGGTCGTGGCGCCAAGCCGGAGTGTCGGTGAGTTCCGGTCGGTGGCGAGCGAGAAGGT
>DATAHD010000650.1:0-3034 GCA_036263395.1 Rhizomicrobium sp.
GGCCACGCGCAGCACGTCGCGGCGATTGCCCGGCAGGTCGACGCGATAGAGCTTGCCGTCCTGCATATAGTCGAGATTGTCGACATCGAGGCTGCGGCGTTCGCCGTTGGCGAAGCGCACCAGGATCTGCCGGCAGCTCGCATCGCCGCCATCGGGGCGCAGGCCGAGCGAAAGCACATTGCGCCCGCGCACGCTGTCCACCGTACGGCTGCCGCCGCGATAGGAGAACGCACCGCTGCCCATCAGGTCCCAGTCGCCGCGTGCCCGATTCCAGTCGAGCCCCCAACCGCGGTGATCGGCCATCGCGCCGGTGACCGCGCCGCACACCATCAGCGCCGCAATCGCGGCGGTCGTCATCAACTTCATGGAAATCTTCCCCTTCGAAAATGTGCCCCTAGGGTAGCCCCCGCGGCCCGGCGCGCCAAGCCGAACCGCCGCGATTTTCCGTGGCGTCATCGTTGCGGTGTGACCGCCCCCGGCCCAATCTCTCGCCAGACAAAACGGGAGAAAGAAACGCCATGTCAGACCTCAAAGGCAAAGTCGCCATCGTCACCGGCGCCGCCAGCGGCATGGGCCGCGCCGCGTCCATCCTGTTCGCGCAGCATGGTGCCAACGTCGTACTCGCCGATCTCAACACCAAAGGCGGCGAGGAGACGGCGGCCGAAGCGAGCAAGAGCGGCAACACATGCGTCTTTCAGCGCACCGACGTCTCGAACGAAGACGACATCAAAGCGCTCGTCGCCCGCGCGGTGAAAGAGTTCGGCGGTCTCGACATCATGTTCAACAACGCCGGCATCGGCGGCGCCGTCGGCCCGCTCGAAGAGATTCAGGTCGAAGACTGGGATCGCACACAACACGTCTGCCTGCGCGGTGTGTTCCTCGGCATCAAGCATTCGGTCGCCGAGATGCGCAAACGCGGCGGCGGCGCGATCGTCAACACCGCGTCCATCGCCGGCGTGTGGGGCTATCCCGGCCTGCATGCCTACAGCGCCGCGAAAGCCGGCGTCGTAAATCTCACGCGCAGCGCTTCGCTTGAATTCGCCGCCGACGGCATCCGCATCAACTGCATCGCGCCGGGCGGCGTCTCGACGCCGATCGTATGGGGAGGCAGCGCCAACCAGGCCGCGGTGGAGCAGATGCTCATCAACGCCCAGCCGGTGCCACGCGCCGGTCAGCCCGATGACATCGCACAAGCTGCGCTCTTCCTCGCCGGCCCGCACTCCACCTTCGTCACCGGCCACACACTCGTTGTCGATGGCGGCGCGATCGCTGGCCCCGCCGGCATGGCCCGCCGCCCCGGCCAGGCCCGCGCCTTCGCCGGCCAAAACAACTTCGCCGGCCCGTCGTACGAACTCGGCTGAAGAGGATCGCGCAGACCTTTCCCCCTCCACTTGGTGGAGGGGGCAACGCGCGCCAGCGCGTTGGGGGAGGATCGTGGAGTTGCGCGCCGATCACTCCCGCGGCGGCACGAGGTGTGCGTTCACCAGCGCGCCGCTCAGGCTTTTCTGCACCATCGGCATCATTGCCGCCTTGATCGCATCCTGCTGCTCAGGCGTCAGGTTCTCGATCTCGTCTTCCCATGCCGAAGAAGCGATGTCGCCATAGGGCGAAGCCGGACCCCATCGGGTTTGAAATTCCGCGGTCCCGACGTCGATAGTCCGCAGCGTCCGCGCATCGACAACGGCCACCCGATAGAACGCATATAACTTGTCGTTGGTCAGTCCCAACAAGGGCTGGTGATGCGAGAAGCCCAGTCCGAACAAACGGAATGGCGTCGCCCCGCACGCCTGCAGACAACGATATTTGTAGACGATCACATACGCATCGATGTCGCCGGCTGGTGGCAGAGCGTGACGAATGAAGCCCGACATCTCTTCGGTTCTGTCGTCCGGCTCCCTGATCTCCGAAACATCGGCCTCGATCTTGCGAACCGTGAAGCGTGGTGCCAGCGCATCGGCGATCTGCCGGGTCACCATCGCATCGATCCCCCAATCGCTCGTCGGAAATTTGTACCCGCCATTGCCGAGAACGGTGATCCCGGTCTTGGTCATGCTGATGTGATCGCCGATCGCCGAGATCACACCCACGACATGGATGTTGGCGTATTCGTTGGCGGCAGCGCCGGTCGCACAAAGAACGCCGATCAACAAAATTGCGAACAAGGCTTTCATGGCGACATTCCTGCTTTCTCGACATGTGTGTGACACCGCAGAGAAGTTGAGACAAGCTGAAGTGGTGGAGGCGTTGCTCGTACTGAGATGATTGTGGGTGACCAGAAGAGGGCGGCACATTTGGCTTGGCTTATCGGTCTGGCTATTGCCCTCATGCTCTCCGCTGGTGCGGTCGCAGTTGGCTACGACTTCGGATACCTGCCAGTCCGTCCCTTCAATGCCACCGTATGGCGACAGGCGGATGGATCGAGCGACCCGGTCCGTTTGAGCATGGTCGATTGGCTCATCGGAAGTGGCCAATTGAATGGGCTGACGCATGCAGAAGTGCTGAACCTGCTCGGCCCACCATATCGCGGTGGATATTTCCGCAATTGGCCACTCGTCTACTGGCTCGGGCCAGAGCGCGGTTTCATGGGCATCGACTCCGAATGGCTGGCGATCCGCTTCGACAGTAACGGCCGCGTCTCCGAGTGTCGCATCCTTAGCGACTGACCAAAACTTGTCATCCGGGATCGCGCATGACGCGAGTCCGGGACCTATCCATCAGCAAACGCTCCCGGCCAGCGGTGCCAAGGTTGCAAACAGTTTGACCGCCTCGCGCGAGCAATGAATTCTGCTCTCCAGAGAAACAAACATGGAGGGCACAATGCGTTTTTCAGGCAAGGTGGCAGTCATCACCGGCGGAGCATCCGGTATCGGCGCAGCAACCGCGCGGCGGTTTCATGATGAGGGCGCGAGTGTCGTCATCGCCGATCTGAACGACGATCTCGGCACCAACCTGGCCGAAGAGCTTGGCGCCAAGCGCGCCTTCTATCAGCGGACGGATGTTTCGGACTGGCCGCAGGTGCAGGCGTTGATGGAGG
>DATAHD010000651.1:0-2967 GCA_036263395.1 Rhizomicrobium sp.
CGCGGCTCGCTGACCAAGCGGCTGCTCGCCAAGTACAGCCTCGCCGAGGGCAAGGACTATCCGAAGTTCGGCATCGGCGTGAAGGAGCTGTGGGAGCTCGCGCCGGGCAAGCACAAGCCGGGTCTGGTGATGCACACCTTCGGCTGGCCGCTGACCAGCGACACCGGCGGCGGCACCTTCATGTATCACTGGGGCGACAATCTCTGCTCCATCGGTTTCGTGATCCATCTCAACTACACGAACCCGTACATCTCACCGTTCGACGAATTCCAGCGCATGAAGCACCACCCGATCGTGGCGCAGTACCTGGAGGGCGGTAAGCGCATCGTCTATGGCGCGCGCGCCATCACCGAAGGCGGCTTCCAGTCGGTGCCGAAGCTGGCATTCCCGGGCGGCGCACTGATCGGCTGCGCGGCGGGCTTTGTGAACGTGCCGCGCATCAAGGGCAGTCACAACGCGATGAAGACCGGCATGATGGCCGCCGAAGCCGCGTTCGCGGCGCTGGGCGAGGGCCGCACCGGCGATACGCTGGACGCCTACGAGGCCGCCTATCTTGAAAGTCATGTTTACAAAGACCTGAAGCGGGTAAGGAACGTGAAACCGCTTTGGTCCAAATTGGGCCTCTATATCGGTATTCCCTTGGCCGCCCTCGATATGTGGACCAACCAGCTGTTCGGCTTCTCGTTCTTCGGCACGCTGAAACACGGCAAGCCGGATCACGCGACGCTGAAGCTGGCGAAGGACTGCAAGCCGATCGCTTATCCCAAGCCGGACGGCAAACTGAGCTTCGACAAGCTGTCGAGCGTGTTCCTGTCCAATACCAACCACGAAGAAGATCAGCCGGTTCACCTTCAGTTGAAGGACCCTTCGATCCCGATCCGTGTAAACCTTCCGGAATACGACGAACCGGCGCAGCGCTACTGCCCGGCAGGTGTGTACGAAGTGGTGCAGGAAGCAACCGGGCCGCGGTTCCAGATCAACGCCCAGAACTGCGTCCACTGCAAAACCTGCGACATCAAAGATCCGTCGCAGAACATCAACTGGGTAACGCCGGAAGGCGGGGGCGGACCGAACTACCCCAACATGTGAGGACGTCTTGCGTATCGCAGCTGTCATTGCTTTTGCCTCTGTTGCTCTGCTTGCCCCGGCTGCCTATGCGGCGGCCACACCGGCTGCGTCCGATGTGCAGACCTTCTCGAACTATCTCTCCGCCCGTCAGGCGGCGAGTGAACTCGATCTGAAGGAAGCGTCGAAGTACTACGCCCTCAGCCTCGCGAACGATCCGGACAACAAGGACATCCTCGCCAAGGCCTTCATCTATGCTGCCTCGTCGGGCGACATCGAGAATGGCGCCAAACTCGCCAAGCGCGTTGTCGCCACCCAGCCCGACAATCGGCTCGCACAGCTCGTCATTGTGGTGGACACCATCGAGCGCGGCCGCTTCGCCGATGCGCGCGCGATGGTCGACCCGACGGCCAACGAGGCGATGGCGAAGCTCGACTTCCAGCTGATGAACATCTGGGCGTCGATGGGGGCGGGCGACAGCGAAGGTGCGCTGGCGGTTCTCAAGAAGATGAAAGGCATCGGCGGCGCCGATGCGATCGCCGATTATCACCTGGCGCTGGTGTACGATCAGCTGGGTCGCGTCGATGAAGCGGATGCCGCCTACCGGCAGGCGCTGATCGACGTCGGCCCCGCGCCGCGCATCGTCGATGCCTATGGCCGCTTCCTGGAGCGGGCAGGGCGCAGCGCCGAAGCGACGATGTTCTATACGAAGCTGCAGAGCGAGGATGCGCTGCGGCCGATCATCGATCTCGCGCTCGCCCGCATCGCCGCGAAGAAGAAGCCCGATCCGCTCATCCCGAACGCGCAGGCCGGCGCGGCGGAGGCGATGTTCGGCATTGGCGCATCGCTGACCGACAATGCGACCGCCGATCTTGCCGTCCTTTATTTGCATTGCGCGCTGTATCTGCGCCCCGATCTCGACCTCGCGAAGGTGCTGCTCGCGGATCGTCTCGAGAACCTGCGCAAGTATGACGAAGCGCTCGCCGTGTATTCCACCATCGGCAAGAGCTCGATCTACTACCGCGTTGCTGCGGTGCAGGCGGCCGTCGACATGGCGCGCATCAAGCGCGGCGATGATGCGGTTGCGACGCTGAAGGCGCTTGTTGCCGATCAACCGTCCGATCTCGAAGTGTGGACCGCTCTTGGCGACGTCTATCGCTCGCTGGAGCGCTACGGCGATGCCACACAGGCATACACGCAGGCGATCAACACGATCCCAAACCCAGGCCCCAAGAACTGGCAGCTGTACTACGCCCGCGCCATCGCAGAGCAGCAGTCGGATGACTGGGCCGCCGCCGAGGCCGATCTGCAGACGGCACTGAAGCTGTCGCCGGATGAGCCGGATGTGCTCAACAATCTCGGCTACAGCTGGGTTGAGAAGAAGCAGAACATTCCCAAGGCACTCGTGATGCTGGAGAAGGCGCGCACCCTGCGCCCGTTCGACGGCTATATCGTCGATAGCGTGGGCTGGGCTTACTACAGCCTCGGCAAATACGATGAGGCGGCGAAGACGCTGCTCAACGCCGTGCTGCTGGTCCCCGGCGATCCGACGATCAACGAGCATCTCGGCGATGCCTACTGGCGCGTTGGCAAGAAGCTCGATGCGCAGTTCCAGTGGAGCCACGCCCTCGCCTTTACGACCGACGACAAGACCAAGCCCTCGCTGGAGGGAAAGCTGAAGGACGGCCTCCCGCCCGCGCCGCCGCCTGTGCTCGTGCCCGGTGAAACGCCGGTCCATCCGGTTACCAGTGCCTCCACCCACTGACGGCCTGACGGTCTTCGCGCCGGCGAAGATCAACCTCTATCTGCACGTCGGCGACCGGCGTGCGGATGGCTTCCACGATCTCGAAAGCGTGGTGGTCTTCGCCGATGTCGGCGACAGCCTCAGCTTTGCGCCTGCCG
>DATAHD010000652.1:0-2392 GCA_036263395.1 Rhizomicrobium sp.
GTCGCCCGAGCATCTGGCGAAGGTGATCATGATCGCCTCGATCGACGGCATCGCCGCCAATCCGCAGGAGACCTACTCCTATCACGCCAGCAAGGCCGGCCTGATCCATCTGACCAAGCGCATGGCGCTGCAGCTGATCAAAGACAACATCGTGGTGACGGCGATCGCGCCGGGTGCGTTTGCGTCGGACATGAACCGCGATGCGCGCGACCGCGGCGATGCGGTGTCCAAGCGTATCCCGTCCGGCCGTATCGGCCGCGATGAGGACATGGCCGGCGCGGCCGTGTATCTCGCGAGCCGGGCGGGTGATTACGTGGTGGGTTCGACGCTCATCGTCGACGGCGGTGTTTCGCATCTGCGGACGTGATCTTGTCTTCCCCCTCCACTTGGTGGAGGGGGAAGACAATCGCGAGCGTAGCGAGCGATCGGGGAGGATCGCGAGGATGCGTTTTCCTCGGCACGTTCCGATCAAGGGCGATGGAACTTCGGCGATCACCGCAGACGGCTTTGCGCAGTAGTTGGTTGCAGCCACATTTTTCGGACGAGCCGCTACCCATGCCCGCGCGCAAAAGACTGTCATGCCGGACGCGTAAGACGTGTCGGTGTCTTGCGTTCTTGTCGAGAGATTATAGCGTAAGCTAATAGCGATGCCGTATTGGGCATCCTCTAGCTGACAGCGTGTACAACGGCATGGCCAACTACGTCGGAAATCCCGGTGACGACTTCTTCACCGGCACATCGAGCGACGACACCTTCGATCTACGTCAGGGCGGCAACGACACCGCGCTCGGCAAAGATGGCAACGACACATTCATTCTGGATGGCGCGCTCAACACGGCAGACCGCATCGACGGCGGCGCGGGGTTCGATACCGTCGTGCTGTTCGGCGACTACTATCTTCAAACCGATCTCGCGCCCGGCACGCTGAGCAACATCGAGTCCGTCCTTCTGACCGGCGGCGGCTACTACAATCTCCATCTCAGCGAAGGCACGGTGACAAGCGGCACCGGCATGACGTTCGACGGGCGCGCGAGTGGGCAGGTCACGCTCGATGGCTCGGAGGAAACGGACGGCCAGCTCAAAGTCCTCGGTGGCAATGGCAACGATGTCGTGACGGTGGGCGGCAGTGCGTTGGTGCGAGGCGGTGGCGGTGACGACACGCTGATCGTTCTTGGCGCCGGGGACGACCATCACTTCAATGGCGGCGGCGGCAATGACATTGTGATGCTCGATGGCACCCAGTCGAATGGCGTGCTGGACGGCGGCAAAGGCCACAACAAACTGGTTATCAGCGGCGACCACAGCGCCGGCATCACCCTGTCTGCAACGGCGTTCCAGAAGGTCGTGTTCACCGCCGGCTTCGACTACGCGGTTACCGTCGCCGCCGACTTTGCCACGACCGACAGCCCCGTGACGGTGGATGCACGCGCACTTCTCACCGGCGACAGCTTCACCTTCGACAGCAGCAGCATTTCAACAGGCGGCGCAATTTCGATTGTCGGTGGTAAAGGCGACGATACATTCAAGGTCGGCGCCGGCACAGCCGTCGATATCTCCCTCGGCGGCAACGACACGGTCATAGACGCCACCAAAACCGCAACGGTCTACGCCGGTACGTCGCTGAACGCAGGCGATCACATCCAGGCCAACACCTTGGTGCTCGATGGCGACTATGCGCTGGCAAATCAGACGATCAACCAGGATGTCGCCGTGTTGCAGCTTCTCGGCGGTCACGACTATGTGATGAAATTCGCGGCCACAGCCGAAACCCATCTCGATGCCACGGCGCTCGGTAGCGCGGACACACTGAACCTGTCGATTGTGTCCGGCACATGGGATATCGACGCCGGCGCTGGAAACGACACGATCACAGCTTTACGCAATGCAACTGCGACTATCGACGGCGGTGCCGGCGATGATGTCCTCACGGGCAGCAACAAGTACAGTCAGCTTTTCGGCGGCGACGGAAACGACACGCTGATCGGCGGCCGAAATGGCGATCGGCTGGTAGGTGGCAACGGAGATGATCTGCTCCAGGGCGGTGCCAGCCGGGAAAATCTCGACGGTGGAGATGGCAACGATACCCTGCACGGAGGCGCCGGCAGAGACGTCTTTATCTTTAGCGCGCCGTCGCTGGCAGGAAACATGGATCATGTTCTCGACTTCGAGGATCGCGAGCTGCTCGTAGTACATCGCAACGTCACAGGCTTCGACACCGCTGTCGATCATTCTCTGTCATCGGCCTCGTTCGCGTCCGATCTTCAGGCGATCGGTGCCAATCTGCATCGGGACCACGCCGTCGTGTTCACCGCGTCGAGCGGCGACCTTGCAGGCCATCGTTTCCTTCTGATCGGTGCAGATGGAACGGTCGGTTACAACGCGGGTACCGACT
>DATAHD010000653.1:0-3481 GCA_036263395.1 Rhizomicrobium sp.
TGGTTCCACGCGTCGTGCGAGGCGCGAATGCGCACCAGCGTGTCGACGCCGTTCATGCGGCGCACACCCCAGATCGACTTGTCGGCCGGGTTGAACGCGATGTCGCCGATGCGCGCGTCCTCCATCAGCATCCGCGTCGCACCGGTCGTGACGTCCACTTCCATCAGGTCGCGATAGGCGTTGTTGTCGGCGGTGAAGAACGCCTTGCCGTCCACCGGATCGTAGGTCAGCGATGTGGCGCGATAGAGCGCCGGTCCTTTCAGCCGCGTCAGCGGATGCACCGTGCCATCCGCGAGCGATATCTGTCCTATATTGGCGAGGACGCCTGCGTCGCGAAAACCGGCGACGAGGCTGTTAGTTTTCGGATCGTAGTAGCTGCGCGACACCGAGCCGAGCGCCTGTGGCGTGACCGGCTGCACCGGAGTGATCGGGAACTGCTGCACCGAGGCGAGGTTGTTCGCCTGAAAGGCATGCTCGAACGCGATCCAGTCGGCCCAGGCGTCGTTCAGCGATTTGCCGAAAACGTGTTCGAACTGGTTCTCGTAATAGCCTTCACTGTCGTTGTCGCGCCGCAGCCATTGGATGACTTTCTCGGGGCCGTAGGTCATCGCGAGATAGGAGTTGAAGCGTGTGCCGTAGAGATAGGCGTTCGCCGCGACCTGGAAGTCGGTCGCCATGCCTTTCGATTCCAGACCGAGCGGGTCGTAGAAGTGGGCGTTGTCGCGCACCATCGCGCGGAACACCATCTCGTCATATCCGCCTTGTGCACGCCCGAGGCCGCCGCTCATCCATGTTTCCATGAAGACGGCGCTGCCCTCCAGATACCAGCGGGGCACGCTGGTGCGCGGTTGTGCGAGGTAGCTGTAAAGGATGGTCTCCGGATGCTCGGTCACCGGCGCCGGTTTGCCGTGGAAGAAGCGGCGCCACCACGCGTCCTGATCGTTCCACGCATCCATGGTCGCGACGTGGACCAGCTCGTGGTTCATCAGGGTGAAGAAGCGCTCGCCCGGCGACCACGTCTCGAACGTCGTGTAGATCGGCGCGATGTCGACCGACATCTGATTGTTTGGTGATGCGCGGACGCCGGCGCCGCCGTTGTCAGTCCAATCGTGCAACTGCACCGTGGGCCGGTCCCAGGGCTTCCAGCCGAACGTCTTCTGCTGAAAGCGAAACGAGTTCTCGTAGGCTTTGGCGACGTAGGGCGTCAGGTAGGTTTGATCGGGGTCGTAATAGAGGAGCTGGAGGTCTTTGGTCTCAAGCTTACTGATCGTATCGTCGGCCATGGCTGCCGAGCACCAGACCGCGGACAATGCGGTCGTCAGCCACAACGCAGCTATGCGTCTGTCTCTCAATGAAGCCCCCGGCCGTCCGAACTACGGATGAGAGTTTCTAGCGTGCGTCCGTAAAGAAAACAGCCACCGGCGCGGGCCGGTGGCTGTCGATACGTGTGGGCAGTTGCTTAGTTCTGGTGCGCGTTTGCCTGGCCCGCAGCCGCACCGTTCGCCTGACCGGCGGCGGCAGCGTTCACATGGCCCGCAGCGGCGGCATTGGCCTGACCGGCGGCAGCAGCGTTGACGTGGCCTGCGGCGGCGGCGTTGGCCTGACCAGCAGCGGCGGCGTTGACGTGGCCTGCAGCGGCGGCGTTGGCCTGACCGGCAGCTGCGGCGTTGACGTGGCCTGCAGCGGCGGCGTTGGCCTGACCAGCGGCCGCGGCGTTGACGTGGCTAGCGGCGGCGCCGTTGGCCTGACCAGCGGCGGCAGCGTTGACGTGGCCCGCAGCAGCGGCATTGGCCTGACCGGCGGCAGCAGCATTGACGTGGCCCGCGGCAGCGGAATTCGCCTGACCGGCGGCATCGGCGTTCGCCTGGTTGAGCGCCGCGCCGTTCACGTGGCCGGCAGCTGCACCGTTGGCCTGACCGAATACCGCAGCGTTGACGTGGCCGGCAGCAGCGCCGTTCGCCTGGCCCGCCGCATCGGCGTTCGCCTGGCTGGCGGCGGTGGTGACGGTGGTCTGACCCTGGCTCTGCTGGGAGTTCACGGTCGACTGATCGCCGAGCTGAACATCGCCGTCGGAGACCTGCGCGTTGCGATAGCGCTCGGCCGGGGCGATCGTGCCCGCGGTCTCGCCGCCCTTCGGCGGATAATTCATGCCGGCATAGACCACACCGGCGGCGATCAACGCCAAAGCCGATGCACCAATGATAAGGTTACGCTTATTACCTGTGGATTGGCTCATCTCGGCCCCCTCTCAAACTCTGTGCTGAAGATGGTAGCCTAATGCACAACCGTCAACGGCAGATGATCACACCCCCTGCAATTTGACTTTCGTGCCAAGGGGTTAGGACCAATTTTGGCCACTGTCCGGACAGCGACAATCTTGAGCGCCGCACTGGCGACGGGACGGCTTCATGCGCGCCTATTGCTTTGGAGTTATTGGGTTTTCGGCATCGCCCGCCGCAGGCTTCCCGCGTCGCGGTACGATTGGTAGGTTGCCAGAGGTCGCGAGTGACTCGCGCCGGGGTGGGGTTTGAATGTCTTCAAAGGTTGCCGACACGCTTGCACGGAACGGGGTTTTCTCCGTCCTGTCGCCCGCGCGCCGGAAGATGCTGGCCGACAGCGGGACGCTGGTGGCACTCAACAAGGGCGACAGCATTTTCAAACGCGGCGACGCCTCGGATGCGGCCTACGCGATCATCATCGGCGAAGTTGAGGTGACAGTGGATGGGCTGGATGGCCGTTCCGTCTTCCTCGCGCGTCTTGGCGCCGCGACCGTGCTGGGCGAGATGGGCATTCTGGACGGCGCGCCGCGCTCCGCCGACGCCGCTGCGACCCGGCGCACCGAACTCTGGCGCATCGATCGCAAGATGGTCACCGATGCGCTGATGGCTGAGCCGGGGGCTGCGCTTGCGTTGCTCGGCGTTCTGGCACGGCGCCTGCGCGATACCGATGCGCTGGTCGAACGCACGTCGTCGATGGATCTCGGCAAGCGCCTGGCGCGGCTTCTGCTCGATGAAAGCGCGCATGGCCGCATCATCTACAGCCAGTCGGACATGGCGCACCTCATCAGCGCCTCGCGCGAGGCGGTGAACCGCAAACTCTCGCGCTGGCGCAAGTCGAAGTGGATCGAGCTCAATCACACCGGCCTGCATGTGCTCGACCGCGCGGCGTTGCTCGCGTTGTGCCGCAAGAAGTCGTCGTTGTAAGACGGCGCCGCAACACCCGCCTTCAGGATCGCCATGCCGGGCAGTCAGGATTTCGCCGTCGATCCGCGCAACGAAAAGGCGCTCATCTATCTAAACGGTGCGCTGGTGCCGCGCAGCGAAGCCAAGGTCTCGATCTTCGATGCCGGTTTCGTGTTGGGCGATGGCGTGTGGGAAGGGCTTCGCCTGCATCGCGGCAAGCTGATGTTCCTCGAGGCGCATCTCGATCGCTTGTACGCCGGTGCCGAGGCCATCGGTCTCGACATCGGCATGTCGCGCGG
>DATAHD010000654.1:0-3435 GCA_036263395.1 Rhizomicrobium sp.
ACCGAGGCCGGCATCGATAGAGACCTCATCGCTGAGCCGGGTCTGTGTCATCAGGTCCGCCGTCCAGTGGGTGGACGATGCGCGGCTTGCATCCATGCCGGTGGTCGGATCGAAGGTATCGCGACGACCGACGAAGTCGGCCGCGAGCGAGCCGTAGACCGTGAACATGGGCAGGACGCGGCTGACGGCGACGCCGACCTCGCCCGACTGACCGCCGCGGCCTTCGTTACCGCTGCTGGCCGCGGTGGCGGCGCGTGCGCCGATCCAGTCAGGCGAATACGAGCCGAAGACGTCGAAGTTCACGAGGCTCTCGCCCTGCTCTATCGCACGCCATGTGAGACCGACCGTCGGATCGGTGAAGCCGCTGCTTTCACGCACCGAGGAGCCACCGCCGACCGGGTAACGATTGCGCTTGTCGAAAGGCAGATAAGACATGTCGACGTTCACGGAGAGATCGTCCGTGATGCCGTAAGCTAACGATTGCGCAATGTGGTCCGATTGATCGTAGACTCGCGATGCGAGCAAGCCAGCGGAGTCGTACGTGTTGCCACGACTATCCGACATCGTGAACGCGGTGGAACCCGTGAACTGTCCTTCGATCGGCAGATAAGCAGGATCTGACAGATAGCGCTGATCCGTCTGTGCATAGGCGGACGAAGCAGCGAATAGAATTGCAGCGGAACACGAAAGGAAAGAGACAAGCGTACGCATCACCAACTCCACATTGAACTCGACAGCGCTTAAATGCGCCCGCTCGCTGTTGGCTGCGTTTCTCGCGAATTAAGAATAAGTGAGTGATATCTCTGAACTATCCGTCATTACGAACAGGATTGGCAGAGATGATGACGATGGCCTGCGCCAGCGGGAAATCGTCCGTGATGGTGAGATCGATCTGCGCCTCGTAACCTTTGGGCGTGATCTCGTGAAGTCGTTTTAATGCACCGCCGGTGAGTTTGAGACTCGGCTTGCCGCCCGGAAGATTCACAACGCCCATGTCGCGCCAGAATACGCCTTTGCGCAGGCCGGTGCCGAGCGCCTTGGAACACGCTTCTTTCGCGGCAAAGCGCTTCGCATAGCTCGCCGCGCGTTGCGCGCGCTTGTCGGACTTCGCTTTCTCGACGTCGGTGAAGATACGGTCGAGGAAGCGGTCACCGAAGCGCTCGATGCTCTTCTCGACGCGGCGGATATCGATGAGGTCGTTACCGATGCCGATGATCATGCCGTGGCGCGTCCGTCGGCGTTGGCGCGGGCTTCGTCCATCAGCGCGCGCATGCGCCGGATGGCAGCATCGAGACCGGAGAAGATCGCTTCACCGATGATGAAGTGGCCGATGTTGAGTTCGCGGATTTCCGGAATGGCGGCAATCGGCTTCACGTTGTCGTAGGTGAGGCCATGACCGGCATGGACTTCGAGGCCGATGGAGGCGCCGTAGACAGCGGCCTGCGTGATCTTTTCGAGGATGCGCGCCTGCTCTTTCGCATTGCCGGCGAAACCAGCTTCGGCGTAGGCGCCGGTGTGGAGTTCGACGACCGGGGCACCGAGCGCCTTGGACGCGTCGAGCTGTGTCTTGTCTGGCTCAATGAACATCGAGACGCGAATGCGGGCCTGGCCGAGTTGGCGGACCAGCGGCGAGAGGCGATTGTGCTGACCGGCGGCATCGATACCGCCTTCAGTCGTCCGCTCCTCACGCTTCTCCGGCACAATGCAGGCGGCGTGCGGCTGCGCCTTCAGGGCGATGCCCACCATTTCGTCCGTGGCGGCCATTTCGAAGTTGAGCGGAATGCGTAGCTCGCGCGATAGGCGTTCGATGTCGCTGTCGGAGATATGGCGGCGGTCTTCGCGCAGGTGGGCGGTGATGCCATCGGCGCCGGCGGTCTCCGCCATCTTTGCGGCGCGCACGGGATCGGGGTAGCTGCCTCCCCGCGCGTTCCGCACGGTGGCGACGTGATCAATGTTCACACCAAGACGCAAACGGTTCATAGGCCACACACATAGCGGTTGGCGGCGCTGTTCAGAGCCGCGCATTGCACTGTCAGCACGATAAAGAAAAGGACTGGGGAACTACAGGCCGCCAATACGCTCCACAGAACCGCGCTGGCCCTGAAAGCTAAGCCACTTTGGCGCTTCCACAAGCCGAACAGTGTGCTCAGGCACAGAAGCGCGACCGCTATAACCGGAACGCATACGGCGAGCGGCTGCCGGATTTGAAACGCAGCGACGTAGAAGAGTGCCTGCGCGAGCAGGAAAGATGCGGCGGCGAACATCCCGAAGCGCCCGGCGGATACAGGCGCGAGGATATTCGCCTCGCGCACTACGCAAGCCCTCGCGAGCCCGGCTTCACGGCGGGGATGTCTTTGAGATGCGGCGGGAGCTTGTTGGCCTCCCAGGCGGGCACTTTCCACTCAGCGAGCGAGATAAACGGGATGCCGACCTTGATCTTGCCGCCGGTACGATCGACGAGCGCGGCGACGGCGATGGGTTTGCCGCCCGCCTTCTTCACCGCGACGATGCATTCCTTGATCGACGTGCCGGTCGAGACGATGTCATCGACGATCAGGACCGGCTGGTTCTTGGTCAGGGTGAAGTTGCGGCGGAGCTGAAATTCGCCGTCGACGCGTTCCACGAAATAGGCAGGAAGATTGAGCTGACGGCCCATCTCATAACCCGGAACGATGCCGCCGATGGCGGTGGAGATGATCGCGGTGTACGGCACCTTGACCTCTTCGCGTACCTTCTGGGCCAGTGCCTTGATCAGCTTCGTCGTTGCCTTGGCGTTGGTGAACACCAGCGACTTCTGCAGATAGCGGTCGGAATGCAGGCCGCTGGTCAGGATGAAGTGGCCTTCCAGCAGAGCGCCGGACTTGCGGAATTCACTGAGGACCTGTTCGAGCGTCACACCGTTTCCCTTTCGCGCACGCGATCGACCGATTCGACTACGTCATTCACGCGTAGCGCCCCGATGATGTTCTGCAAATGTGCGAGATCGCGCACTTCGACATCGGCCTGAATCTCGAAATAAAGCGCATTCCGGCCGAGCACTTTCATATTGAAAATGTTGCCGCCGTTGTGGCCGATCACCGTGGTGACGGTGCCGAGCGCACCGGGCGCGTTCTTCATCCGCACAAGGATGCGTGCGACCGACGGGCCGCCATCCGCGGCGTGGGTGCCCCACGACACGTCGATCCAATCGTCCATCGTGTCCTGATGCTTCTCCAGCTCGCCGCAGTCGATGGTGTGGATGACCACACCCTCGCCCGGCTGTAGGATGCCGACGATGCGGTCACCCGGCAGCGGATGGCAGCATTGGCCGAGGCGATAGGAAATGCCTTCGGTTAGGCCTCGGATGGAGATCTGCTTGCGCGGATCGGCGGAGAAGGCCGGCCGCTGCTTGCGGGTCGGATCTTTCTTCAGCTCCGGGAAGACCGCTTCGAGCAC
>DATAHD010000655.1:0-3611 GCA_036263395.1 Rhizomicrobium sp.
GCTCGAAGAGAAGAAGGCGATCCGCGCCAGCGACATCGACGTGGTGTGGGTCAACGGCTACGGCTGGCCGGTCTACCGCGGCGGCCCGATGCACTACGGCGACTACGTCGGCCTCGACAAGGTGCTGGCCAAGATGAAGGAATTCCAGGCCAAGATGGGCGACCAGTTCAAACCCGCCGCGCTGCTGGAAAAACTCGTCGCCGAAGGCAAGAAGTTTGCCGATCTGCGCTAACGGTTACTTCCCCCTCCGCTTGGCGGAGGGGGCGTGACGCTTCGCGTCAAGCGAAGCGGCGCGGGGAGGATCGCGCCGGCTGAGACTCCGCGGCGCGATCCTCCCCCGATCAATCACTCGCTCTGCTCGCGATTGCTCGCCCCCTCCACCAAGTGGAGGGGGAAGCTTTTTTCTTCACCCTGCTGCATCCGTTCGCTCACCTCACCGCATCACACTCAAAACAGGAGGTGTGTATGCGTTCGATGTTGGTCCCGCTGGTGCTGTCGGCCCTTGTCCTGTCCAGCCGGGCGCAAGCCGCGGACGATTGCCACGTCGGCGCCTACCGCTTCGCCAGTGGCGACATCGTCGACATCGCACCGGCCGATGACACGACACTGCGCTGGCGGATGTTCGATGGAACCGTCGGCACGCTGCACCCGGCTAAGGACGGATGGACCAGCACGCTCGGCTGGACCGATCGCCCCGACAATCACCAGGTCGCGCTGCCGCCGTGCGCGCGCAACGAGATCGTCTTCGACGGCAAAACGGCGCAGCGCATCGCCTTCGACGTGCACGACACCACCTTCACCGGCCGCGACGGCGTGAAACTGACCGGCCGTCTGGTGCTGCCCGAGGGCACCAGCGCTGTCCCGATCGTCGTGCTCGTCCACGGTTCGGAGGACACCTCCGGGGTACAGACCTACGCGATGCAGCGCCTGCTTCCCGCGGCCGGGGTCGGCGCGTTCGTCTACGACAAGCGCGGCACCGGCACATCGGCGGGTCAGTACACCCAGGACTTCGACGTCCTTGCCGACGACGCCGTCGCCGCGATGCGTGAAGCCCACCGCCTCGCCGGCAATCGTGCCGGACGCATCGGCTATCAGGGCGGCAGTCAGGGCGGCTGGATTGTGCCGCTTGCCGCCAACCGCGCGCCCGTCGATTTCGCAATCGTAAGCTTCGGCCTCGCCGTCACCGTGCTCGAAGAGGACGAGCAGGAGATGGTGCTTGAGATGAAGCTCAAGCATCACACCGACGCCGAGATCGCCAAAGCGCTCGAGATCGCGCACGCCGCCGAAGCCCTCGCCGGCGATGCCATGGCCGGCCGGGCGATCCAGGAAACGGACTACGCCAAGTTCGATGCGGTGCGCACCAAGTACCGCAATGAATCTTGGTTCAAGGACGTGCACGGCAACTTCACCTACTTCCTATTGCCGCTGAATGAGGACCAGCTGAAGGCCTTCGCCGCGGGACATGCCTGGCACACGCCGGTGCACTACGAACCGATGCCGACGCTCGAGGCCAGCACGACGCCACAGCTCTGGATCCTCGGCGGCGACGACCTGCAGGCACCGAGCGCGGAAACCTCCCGCCGCATCACCGCGCTGATCGATGCCGGCAAGGCCTTCACCCTCGTCCTCAATCCCGACGCCGAACACGGCATGACCGAATACGAGCTCGACGCGAAAGGCGAGCGTGTCTCGACCCGCTTCTCGCCCGGCTACTTCGCGATGATGCGCGACTTCGCCCGCGACGGCAAACTGCACGGCACCTACGGCCGCGCAACAATCACACGGCCGCACCACCCTTAGCGGTCAGTGCCGTCTACCCGCGTATCGGTGAAGCCCATCCGCTTCATACCGAGGCGCTGCGCATCAGACAGCACCTTCGCGACCGTATCGTACTTTGCGAGATGATCGGCGCGCAGGTGAATCTCCGGCTGCGGGTTCTTCTTCGCCGCGTCCGCCAGCCGCGCATCCAGATCGGCCCGGCTCACCGCCACGCCATCCCACGTGATCGTCCCGTCGAACTCCACGCCAAGATCGACAACAACTGGCTTCTCAGGCGCGGACGTTCCATGCGGCAGATCGATCTTCACCGCATTGGTCTGCAACGGTAGCGTGATGATCAGAAGTGTCAGCAGCACCAGCATCACATCGATCAATGGTGTGGTGTTCATCTCCGCCATCGTGTCATCACGAACGGCACCGAGGTTCATCGCCATGCATTCCTCCCCTGCTTTGGCGAGAAAAACGCTGAGCCCCGATTGCGGAGAGTTTGCGGCAAAATTCGGCTAGTCTCGCGGCGGCATGCAGCAACCACCCGACATCGCTCTCGACGATCTGCGCCCGATCTTGCGCGAACTCGATGGTGCGCCCGAGCCCGTCGCGCTCACGCCGCTGCACGGCGGCAGCACCAAGGTCTGGCGCATCGACCTCGCGGCCGACGATCCGCTGGTGCTCAAGACCTATCCGAACGGCATGGGCTGGTCGCCGCGCAAGGAAGCCTATGCCGCCAGCCTGTTGCAGGGTCTCGACCTGCCGGTGACGCGCTATCGCGTGCTGGATGAGACGAAGACAAAACTCCCTGTCGCCTACGCCATCGCGAGCTGGCTGCCGGGCGAGCCGGTGCGCAGCTTCATCGGCAAAAGAGACCTCACCGATATCTATCGCGCGATGGGCGCCCTGATCCGCCGCCTGCACACGGTGCGGCTCGAAGCCTACGGTTACATCACCGCCGACGGCATCGCGAACCCGCGCACCAGCAATGCCGACGCGATGCGCGACACCGTGGAAGACCGCAAATTCCGCGACCATGGCGGCGATGCCGATCTCGCCCACCGCCTCGAAGCGATCGTCACCGATCGTGCCGCCCTCTTCACGCACAGCACCGGCCCGGTGTTCGCGCATGACGACGTGCAGCAAAGCAACGTCCTCGCCGCGCGCGATGCGAACGGCGCACTCCACCTCAGCGGCCTGATCGACTTCGGCAACGTGCGCGCCGCCGATCCGGTCTACGACCTCGCCAAATGCATCTTCTGCGCCGAACATGAAGACCCCACCTGCCGCGCCGCGATGCTCGAAGGCTACGGCCCGATTCCGCATCCCGAGCCCGAGGCCGCACTGCGCCTCTACACCCTCATCCACCGCATGATGATGTGGTGGTGGCTCCGCCACATCGCCGTCATCTCTGCCGATGAACCGCACAGCATCATCGACGAGCTTCGGAAGACATGAGTTCCCCCTCCAAGCTTGCTTGGAGGGGCGGAGCGGAGCGACGGGGAGGACCTAGCGCGCAACGCGCGCTTTCTCCTCTGACGTCTGGAATTGGTGCGGCCCCGTCAAACAAACGCGACTTCGTCGCGTAAGCCCGCCCTCGCGGCTTCGCCGCGCTCCCTCCACGTTGTGGAGGGAGGAATTTTCGCTACGCTCCGCGCAGAGGAGACACCCATGCCCCACATCCGCGTCCGCGATCTCGACATGTATACAGAGCGCACCGGCGAAGGATCGCCGCTGCTCTTCATCTCGGGCTCGGGCGGCGATCTGCGCGTGCGGCCGGGGGCGCAGGATGGACCGCTGAAGAAACACTTCGACTGTCTGTTCTACGACCAGCGCGGCCTCGG
>DATAHD010000656.1:0-2789 GCA_036263395.1 Rhizomicrobium sp.
TGAACGGGCAGGAGGTGAAGGTGGTGAAAGTGCAGGGCACCTTTCCCTGGCATAGCCATGCCGACATCGAAGAGATGTTCCTCGTCTGGCGCGGTCGCTTCCGCGTCGAATTCCGCGACCGCATCGTCGACATGGGCCCGGGCGAAATGGTCGTCGTCCCCCGCGGCGCGGAGCATCGCACCGCTGCCGATGAAGAAGCCGAGGTGATGATCTTCGAACCCGCCGACGTGGTGAACACGGGCGACGCCGCAACGTCGGAGTTCACCGCACCAAACGGTGCGCGCGTTTAGTGCGACCAAACAAACTGCACGATGTCTTCGCGCAAGGTCGTCCGCCCGCGGAACCACGGCGCCAGGGATACGATGATCTCGATGTGGCCGATGCCGTCATACTCGCGCTTCACGACCTCGGTGCCGAACTCTTCCAGTTTCTTCGTCATGCGCCGCACATTGCGCGGATGCACCGTGGTGTCGCCGGAGCCGTGGGCCAGCAGCATCGGCGGCAGTTTGCGGTCGACATGCCGGATCGGCTGCGTCTCCGCCACGCTGTCGCCGCCGAACATATCGATCAGGTCCGGGTCCTGCAGCGGCAGGAAGTCGTACGGCCCGGCAATGCCGATCACGCCACGGATGGCCGCCCGTTCGTTATCGCTGAGATAGCGCCGGTCCGCCGCCAGCAGCGCGACGTTGTACGCACCGGCCGAATGCCCCGCGAGGAAGATGCGGTCCCGATCTCCGCCATACGCCGCCGCATGCGCCCGCAGGTAGCGGAACGCCTCCGCACTGTCGTGCACGAACGCCGGGTACTTCACCTGCGGATAAAGCCGATAGTCGGCGACTGCCGTCACGATCCCCTTGCTTGCCAGCGCCTGCCCCAGAAAGCGGTAGATCGCCTTGGTGCCGGTCTTCCAGCTCCCGCCATAGAAGAAGAGGACCACCGGCGCCGGCCCGCTGAGCCCCTTGGGCACGTAGATATCCATCCGCTGCCGCGCCTCGGCGCCATAGGCGACGTCCCGGACGATGCGGTATCCGGTCCTGGGAATGGTGGCGTTGAAGAGGGTGGTAAGGAGAGACATGGGACAGCCCCACTCTTACCCGCAGGGCCTGCGGTCAGACCACCCATCCCGTTCGGCCGCTCCCAGGTTGCGAAGTGGCCAAGCTTCCGCTAAAAGCCCCGTCTTTCCGGGACCGATTGGACCTGCCGATCCGCGCAAAGGCGTGGATATTCAAGGACTTAGTCATGCGTGAGATGCAGCAGATTGTAGCCGAAAAGCGCACCGGTACGGGCAAGGGCCCGTCCTATCAGGTTCGCACCAAGGGCAACATCCCGGCGGTGATCTATGGCGGCGGTTCGGAGCCGGAGAACATCTCCGTCAACGCGCACGCGCTGGAGCGCCACGCGATCAAGGGCACGTTCCTGTCGACCCTCTTCACGCTCGACGTGGACGGCGCCAAGACCCGCGTGATCCCGCGCCAGCTGCAGCTCGATCCGGTCACCGATCGTCCCGTGCATGTCGATTTCATGCGCCTTCCGGAAGGCGCCAAGGTCCGTCTCTCGATCCCGGTCCGCTTCAAGGGCCAGGCCGATTCCCCGGGTCTGAAGCGCGGTGGCGTGCTCAACATCGTGCGCCACGAAGTTGAGATGCTCTGCCCGGCCGAGCACATCCCGGAATACATCGAGGGCGACCTCGCGGGCCTCGGCATCCACGACTCGCTGCACATCGCCAACATCACCTTGCCGCCCGGCGTGACGCCGACGATCAAGGAGAAGAACTTCACCATCGCCTCCATCGTCGCGCCGACCAGCATGACGGAAGAGGTTCGCGCGGCTGGCGCTGCGGCCGATGGCGCAGACGCTGCTGCCGCTCCGGCTGCTGGTGCAAAGGCTCCGGCCGCTGCTGCTGGCGCCAAGGCTCCGGCGGCGCCCGCGAAGAAGTAAGTCTTCGCGCCTTAAGGCGCGGTGGATCGCACCATGGCCGACACGCCTCTCCTCATCGCCGGGCTCGGCAATCCCGGCGCGGAGTACGCGCGCAATCGCCACAACGCCGGCTTTATGGCGGTGGACACGATCCATGCGAGCTACGCGTTCGGTCCTTGGCGTGCGCGCTTTCAGGGCCTGATGGCCGAGGGCAAGCTCGGCAATCGCAAGGTCTATCTGCTGAAGCCGCAGACCTACATGAACGAAAGCGGCCGCTCTGTTGGCGCCGCGATGCAGTTCTTCAAGCTGCCGCTGAACGCCATCGTCGTGATGCATGACGAACTCGATCTGCCGGCCGCCAAGCTGAAAGCGAAGACCGGCGGCGGCGACGCGGGCAACAACGGCGCGCGCTCCATCACCGCCGCGATCGGTCCCGACTATCGCCGCGTCCGCATCGGCATCGGCCATCCGGGCGGGCAGGGCCGTGTGCACGGCCATGTGCTCGGCAACTTCACCAAGGCCGACGAGACGGAGTGGCTGGTGCCCATGCTGACCGCGATTGCGGAGGCGGCGCCGCTGCTCGCCAAAGACAACGACGTCGGCTTCATGAATAAGATCGCGCTGACCCTGAACCCGCCGCGCCCCAACGCGCCGCGGCCTGCGCCGAAAGCCAAAGCCGTGGTGCCTAAAGACTCGGAAGAGAAATGAGGAACCGGCCAAACATTCACCTCCCCCTTGTGGGGAGGTCGGAATGCGCAGCATTCCGGGTGGGGGGCGGAGTATCCGTCTCGCACCGTCCCCCACCCGAAGCGCGTTCCGCGCTTCGACCTCCCCACAAGGGGGAGGTGAAGAGAGGCAAGCATGTCCGAACC
>DATAHD010000657.1:0-2889 GCA_036263395.1 Rhizomicrobium sp.
CCTGGATTCAGCAGGTAATATTCGGGCTAGCCGCCGAGTGGGGGAAAAAACCAATGGAACTCTTGGAAATGCAAAGTCCATTCCTGTCCAATTTACAGTTCAGCACAGAGTGGGCGCGCAACACTTTTCCAGAAAGCATGCGGTAAAGACCGCAGGGTAGTTTGAGGTTTGAGGCTGTGAGGTTAAGCCGCTTGGCTGCGTGATGCCGCGGGCGGCTGCCAATTCCATGGCAGCAAAGCATCGATATCGCGGGCAGGGTGTTCGGCGATGCGGGCCAGGACATCGGCCAGCCAAGCCTGCGGATCGATGTCGTTCATCTTGGCGGTGACGATCAGGCTGTACAGAGCGGCGGCTCGCTGCCCGCCGCGGTCGGAACCGGCAAACAACCACGATTTTCTGCCCAGAGCAATGCCACGCAGGGCTCGTTCCGCCGCGTTGTTGCTGAGGCAGACCCGCCCATCATCTAAGAAGCGGGTGAAGGCCGGCCAGCGCTTCAGGACGTAATCCATCGCCCGGGCGAGGTCGTTGCCGCGCGACAGTTTAGGGCGGTGCTCGTGCAGCCAGCCTTCGAGATCGGCGATCAGTGGGGCGCTTAATTCCTGCCGCGCCTGCTGTCGCCTTTCGATACTCTGGCCGTTGATCGAGCGCTCGATCTCAAACAGCGCGTCGATGCGTCGAACCGCCTCCAGCGCCAGCGGCGAGATCACACCCGCCGTTTTCCCTTCCGCTTTGCGGCGGACATTGGTGGCGATATCGGCCAGGACGAAGAATGGCCGGCGCGCATGTACCCAGCAGCCCGCCTCGATGATCGGCCCCGGCCGGCGGTCGGCTTCGTACAGTTTGTTGTATCCGCTGTAAGCATCGGCTTGAAGGATGCCGGCATAATCGGCGAGGTGCCGAACCGGATGTGCACCGCTGCGGTCGCGCGAATAATAGAACATTGCCGCCGGCGGGGCCGGTCCGCTGAAAGGCCGGTCATCGCGTACATAAACCCAGCATCGCCCGAGATCGGTCTTGCCCCGCGCCAATACCGGCACCGTCGTATCGTCGCCGTGCAATCGTTGGGCGGCGAAGACATGCGCCTCGATCCGCTCGATCAGCGGCGACAGCACCGCGCAACACGCGCCGACCTGGTCGGCTAGCGTCGACAGGCTGAGCGGCACGCCCTCTCGGGCGTAGCGTTCGGCCTGCCGGTTCAACGGCTGATGCTGCCCGTACTTCTCGAACAGGATCATCGCTAGAAAGCTCGGGCCGGCCCAGCCGCGCGCGATCACATGGAAGGGTGCCGGCGCCTGGCTGATCTTCTCGCAGTCGCGGCAGGTAAACTTCTCGCGCACATGCTGGATCACCTTCCACTGCCGTGGAATCACCTCCAGGGTCTCGGTGACATCCTCGCCCAGCTTGCGCAACCGAGCGCTGCCGCAACATTGGCAGGTTGCCGGTCCGGGTTCGACCACCCGCTCGCGCGGCAGATGTTCGGGGAAAGGCTGGCGCGCCGGTCGCTTGCGAATGAACGCCACCACATTCGTCGTCTTCGCTGTGGCGCGTTCGGCCGCGAGTTCGTCCTCGGTTGCCGAACTCTGGAGCTCCTCGAAGGCCAACTCCATCTGGTCGAGCAATCGAACCGAGCGCTCCGAATGCTGGCCGTACAGCTCGCGCGTCAGCTTGGCGATCTGCAATTGCTGGTGCGCGATCAAGGCTTGGTCGTCGGAGGCCTTAGCCTGGGCGACCGCTAGTTCGGCTGCGACCCGCGCGGCCCTGTCGCGCTCGGCAAGCAGCGCCGCTTTCAGCGCATCGATATCCTCAGGCAGGTCGTCAGCGGCAGCCGCCATGCCGGAATCGAATCACAAATCCCGGCTGCTGACTCGCACAAAATGCAGCGATCTACCCGGCGTGCCGCGGTCGGAAGGTGTGGCGCGGGTTCCGCCAATCAATGCCGTCGAGCATGTAGGCGAGCTGCGCCGCCGAGATGGCGACCGTCCCGTCGGCCGGTGACGGCCATAAGAATCGACCCCGCTCCAGCCGCTTCGAATACAGCGACATGCCGATCCCGTCATGCCAGATGATTTTAATCAGGTCGCCTCTAGCACCACGAAAAACGTACAGATCCCCGGCATGGGGGTCACGGCCGAGCGTCTCCTGCACCTGAAGCGCCAATCCGTTCATGCCGCGACGCATGTCAGTGCGCCCAACCGCCAGCCAGACCCGCACATCTGACGGAACCGGGATCATCGCCGCTCCAGCACATCCAGCACCAGCCGCAGCGCCGCGGCCTTGACCCCACCGCCGATCCGAACCCGATACCCCCCGGACAGCTGGATCTCGATTACATCAGTTACATACACCGGTGCCGATGCAATCGGCTGATCGGGGGTGACCGTCACTGGCATCAATCGCAGGTCAGTCGGTTCTCTTGCCTCAGCTCGGAAGCGTTTGCGCCAGGCGAAAACCTGGTTGACGTTCACGTCATATTGCCGAGCCACCACCGATGCCGATGTTCCTGGCACCAACGTTGCCGCCACGATCTCCCGCTTTAGCGCTTCAGGCCACGACCGGTGTCGCCGCCGATCTCTCAAACTTGTGTCCATAACTGAACTTGTGGACACTTCTCATCACCGCCGTAAAAACAGAACCGTCCCTCATCCCGCCGAGCCGCGAAAGGCGGCTCACACCGGAGGGAGACGGTATAGGCGCAGCGCCAGTGTCGAATCGATCTGCCTTGTCGGCGCCGGTTGAGGCCGGCAGCCGCTCAACGAGCCGGGCCGGACCAGCGCGTCATGGCCGCAAGCAGCGCACTCGAACCGCCCGAAGTCGCCCGGGCACTCGATCCGAGCCGCGTAGAGGGGCACCATCGGCAAATCCTGCGTTGCCGTTTGCTCTAAGACGGTC
>DATAHD010000658.1:0-1517 GCA_036263395.1 Rhizomicrobium sp.
GATGATGACGAAGTTCGATCCCCACACCGCCATCACCGCAACGGCCATAAGGACATGCGACGCGGGCAGGGCAGCCGTCTTGTTGCTCATGCTGTCTTGCTACTCATGCAGCCTATCTAACCTGCGCGCCGCCGATTGCCAGCGGCTGCATAAGCGCAGGGGGATTGTGCGCAGCGAATAGCGCGAACGCTCAGCCCGCCGCCAGCATCGGCACCACATCGCGCACCATACGCTCCGACGGAATGGTCACCGTCACCGTCGTGCCTTCGCCCTCGGTGCTGTCCACCGTCAACGTGCCGTCATGCAGTTCCGCGAGCGACTTCGCCAGCGGCAGGCCGAGACCGGTGCCGTGATGCCGCCGGCTGAATGCGGACTCTACCTGCCCGAACGGCGCCAGCACGGTTTCGATATCCATCGCCGCGATGCCGATGCCGGTGTCGATCACCTGCACCAGAACGCTGCCGTCCTTCGCCCGCGCCGCGGAGAGCGTCACGCTGCCGCCGGCGGGCGTGAACTTCAGTGCGTTCGACAGCAGGTTGACCAGCACTTGCGTGAACTTGCGCATATCGATCCGCACGATCACCGGCGCGTCCGGCAGCAACGTGTGGAACGTCGCCTCGCCGCGTGCGATGCGATCGCCCAGCAGCATCACGGTCTCGCGGAACACCGCATCCAGCGCCACCTCGCTCTCGTCCAGCACCGCACGCCCCGCCTCGATCTTCGACAGATCGAGGATGTCGTTGATGATGTTCAGCAGATGCGCGCCCGAACTGTGGATGTCCTTCGCATAGTCGGAGTACCGCTCGATCGCTTTGTCGCCGAACATCCGGTGATGGATCACGTCGGAGAAGCCCAGGATCGCGTTCAGCGGCGTGCGCAGCTCGTGACTCATATTCGCCAGGAATTCCGATTTCGACCGGTTGGCGATCTCGGCACGCTCTTTCGCATCGCGCAGGTTCTGCGCCGCGTGAATGTCGTCGGTGATGTCCGCGCCGGCGCCGCGATAGCCGGCGAACGCGCCGTCATCGTCGCAATTCGGCTTGCCGGAGATCGCGCAGTAGCTCGTGTCACCGCTGTCGCGGATAAAGCGCAGCGCCAGCGCGCGAAACGGCTTGCGCGCTTCGATAGACGCCACCGCCGCTTTGCCGTGCCGCGCATCCACGGCCCACGTCCGGATTACGTCGGCGACATCCATGCCCAGCACGGTCTGCGGCACCACGCCGACAATCTCCTCGAACCGCTCGGACAGGAACGTGACCTTGTTGTCCGCGTCAATCTCCCAGTACCAGTCGGACGCCACCTCCGCGTAATCGCGAAACCGCGTCTCGCTCTCGCGCAGCTGATTGCCGAGCGCCAGTTGCCGGCGCACCAGCCGTGTCGCGAAAAAGATGCCGATGGTCCACAGCCCGATGGTCAATCCGCCAAGCCCGATCACCACCAGCCACGTCGCACCGCGCGCCGCCTCGCCCATGTGGGTGGAGAAGGTCGTCTCGCGTTCCGTCAGTTCCGCGTCGATC
>DATAHD010000659.1:0-2685 GCA_036263395.1 Rhizomicrobium sp.
AGACCTGTTCGATGTTCGGTGACTGCGGCTGCAGTGAAGTGGTGGTGCCGAAGGTTGGGCCGGGCTTCTCGCTGATGCTTTTGATATAGGCGACCAGTTCCCACACTGTGCGGTCGGGGAGCATGGCGCCGAAGGCGGGCATACCGGCGGCGCGGCCTTGGACGATGGTCATATAGATGTTCGCTGGGCTGGAGCGGTAGATCCAGGCGCTATCTGAGAGCGATGGTCCCATACCACCGCCGGCGTTGGCGGCGTGGCAGCCGGAGCAGTTGAAAGCGTCGAAGTCCTTCATACCGCGCTGTACGGCATCGGGATCGTTCGCGAGCGGGTTGGGCATGTTCACGTTGAGGCCGGTGGGATTGCCGCCGGGATAGATGCCCGTCACGGGGACGCGCATGAGCGCGGCGGCGGGCACGGCGCCATTGTAGCCCTGCGCGAGGCGCGGCGGCACGACGGGCTGTGCACCCGGCATCCCGATGAAGAGAAACGCCGCAACGATGATGGCTGTGGCCAGAACGGCGATGCCGACGATGGTCCAGCGGGCGCTATCCATCGACGCCTCCTTTGAGCGGGGTCAGCGGAACGCCATAGCCCTCCAGAATGGCGTGGATCGCTTTGCTGTCGTGCGCGACAGCGATGTTAAGTTTGTCGCGCAGTGCGATGTCGTCCTTGCGCACGCCCATCGCGATGGCATAGCGGAAAATGAGCGGTGCGAAGCGCGCGGTACCGGCTATTGGCGTCACCGTGAGCGGGACAAGCGACTGCCTGGCGAAGTATCCGCCGAGCGGTCCCCATACGGCGGCGACATCGACCTTTTTGTTTTCGACGGCTTCGATCAGACGGGCGGGCGGGTTCGGCCTGGAGTAATCGCCGAAGATCATGAAGCCGGTGACGTTGTTCACGATGCCCTGATTGCCGAGCGCGATAGCGGGCGGCGTCGCGTCATCACCAATCAGATGCACACCGATGTGCAGCTTGTGCAGGCGCGGATCGGTGAGAGACGAAAGGTTCAGATTGCTGTCGCGGCGCGAGACGAAGACGTAGGTGGAGGCGTAGTACGGTGTGGTCGTTGCGACTTCGTCGTAACCCGCAGGTGCGCTGAGCATCACGTCGCACGTGCCGGCTTTCAATGTGTGCTTGATGAAGTTCTCGCCTTGCTTTGCCCAGGCGTAGGTGAGCCTGGCATGGAAGTCGTGCGCGAGGCGCTCGGCGATCTTGTTTTCGAAACCCTGCCCCGCGCGGTTGGAGAACGGGAGGTTGTTGGGATCGGCACAGACGCGGAAGTCGGCGGCTTGCGAGAGTGTTGGCAGGAGAGCGATGGCTGTTACTGCAGCCCTCCACCTGAAAATGCTTTGCATTTTCGGCCTCCCCACGAGGGGGAGGTGAACGCATTGCTGACGTGCTGGGTCAGTGCGCATGGCTGCGGTTCTGTGAATTTGTTGCGGCCGGGAGCGCGAAGACGAGGAGTGTGCTGCCGCCGCTGGTCACTGCGGGGAGATCGCCCATCGCGCCGGTGTAACCGAGTGCGCCGTTGCGCACGCGGGGATCGATTGGCGCATTGGCGAGCGCACCCGCCCAGCCACCGACGCCGGAGAGCATCGCGATGTATTGGTTGCCGTCCTTGCCTTGATAGGTAACGGGCTGGCCGATGAAGCCGCTCGGTGCGTGGAATTGATAGAGCAGTTTGCCGCTACGGGCATCGACCACTTTGAACCAGCGGTCCATCGTGCCGTAAACCGCGATATTGCCGGCGGTGACCATCGTGCCGGTCCACACCGGGAATTTCTCGTGGACGGCCCACACCTTCCGGCGCTTGGTGATATCCCACGCCGCGAACTCACCGCGATAGCCGCCTGGGCCGGCATACATATCGACCGTCGCGCCGACATAGGGAGTGCCGGCGATGTAACCGACTTCCGCCGTCTTGTAGTCCATGCAGAGATGCTGATGCGGGATGTAGAGCAGGTGGGTCACGGGCGAATAGGCCGTCGGCTGCCAGTCCTTCGCACCCGGTGAAGCCGGGCAGATGCCGCTGATGTTCTTGCCGAGCAGCGGCTTCAACGCATCGTTCATCACCGGACGTCCGGCCTTGATGTCGAAAGTCTTCATCGAGGTCTGCGTGTCGTATTTGTCGGCGGAGTAGATCTGTCCTGTCGCGCGGTCGATCACAAACATGAAGCCGTCGCGGCCGGGATGCACCAGCACATGGGTCATCTTGCCGTTGATCGGGAGATCGAGCAGGAGGTTCTCGTTGATCTCGTCATAGTCGTAGAGATCGTGCGGATTGAGCTGCACCGCCCACACGGCATCGCCGGTGTCGGCATCGCGCGCGAGGATCGCGGTGGTCCAGAGGTTGTCACCTTCCCGCTGATTGGAATTCCACGGACCAGGATTGCCGGTACCGTAGAAGATGAGGTTGGTCGCTGGATCGTAGCTGATCCAGCCCCACACCGGGCCGCCGCCGACTTGCCAGCGGCCGGGTGGCCATGTCTTCACGCCGAGGTCTTTGCCGCGCAGCCGTGCATAGTATGGCTTGAAGCGCGGACCGATCTTCACGTCCTTGTCGGGGCCGACCGAATAAGCGCGCCACACGATCTTGCCGCTGTTCTCGTCGAGCGCGGTGACCCAGCCGCGGATTCCCATTTCGCCGCCGGAATTGCCGACGAAGACTTTGCCCTTGGCGAC
>DATAHD010000660.1:0-6687 GCA_036263395.1 Rhizomicrobium sp.
GCGGTGTTCGGCCTGATGTTCGGCAACGTGACGGCGATGGCACCGCTGATCCTGTTCGGTGTGCTGGTGACCTTGTCGAACAACACGATGAGCTTCTCGTTCCACGCTTATCAGGCGGAGCTTTATCCGACCCGCATCCGCGCGACGGCGGTGGGCTTCGTCTATTCCTTCAGCCGCCTGTCGACGGTGTTCACCGCCTTCCTGATCGCGTTCGTGCTGAAAGACTTCGGCGTATCCGGCGTCTTCACCCTGATCGCCGGCGCGATGGCCGTGGTGATGCTGGCGATCGGACTGCTAGGCCCGAAGGTCCGCGGGCGAGCGCTGGAGGAGGTTTCGCGCTAGCTAAGCCGACTGAGGCGGCTCCTGCGTTCTGCCAAGATTGTGCAGTGCGCTAGCTGGATACTCCATATCATTGCTGCCGTTCCAGCGAAGCGCGGTCTGTGAATTCACGACCTCCACCTTGCGAAACAATGATGGGTCGGTAATGAGCGGTTGAAAGATTCTCAAACGTCCAAACAACGCTGTCAGATCGACGCTAGATCTCGTGCCGTCGACCCAGATGATTTCCAAATCATAGGGCTGGAGCGCTTTGACGTTATTGATTCTTGGCAAGTTGTTGTTCGCCATTCGATGCGACTTCTTTGAAGCGGGAGCGAGGGTAGCATCGAGCTATGAACGACGAATGCAGCCTGCAGGTTCAGGAAAATCCGGTACCCAGCAAGCTGCATCCTTCGCATTTTATGCTAAGCGAGCCGCGTCTTAACGCTGCCCCTTCTTTTCGTCCTGACCGAGGACAGAAGCCGCGAGCGACTTGATCTCCTTGGTCGTGGGTTTCTTCTCGCCGGAGAGCACCTTGCTCGCCAACGTCGATGTCTTACTGGTGCTTTGTTTCGTAGGCATATGTCGAATCCTTTATGTCGTTTACAGATTTCAAGGATTCCTGTATGACGATGCCCATAGGTAGGGGGCGTCGCCTCTATCTAGGGCAACGTCAACAGGCCGATCTAACGGTCTAACAAGACGGCTTGCCACACGGGATACTCCTTCCGGTCTCGCGGGACCTGTTCGGGGTTGAACGGAGCCAGAGGGATCGGTCGGCAAACTTCCCCCTCTGACGCGCTATGCAAGGCCCCGCCGGTAATCTGGCGGGGCCTTTCGCATTTCTTATGCGTAAAGTGTTCGTTGTTCGGAGCAAGCACTAGTGCGTTGCTCCATTCGGCTTAGTCCATTCCCTCAGGCCGTAGCCTTCGCCGCGCACGTTATCCACTATGGCTTTCGCGTTCGACATGTGCGCAGCAACGGTTGCAACGTAGTCGCTCCCACGAATCTCAATGCCCTTCTCCCTCACCGCGTCGGCGATCTCTTTTGACTTGGCACGGCGACCGATCTGACGGAGGAACTCGATGCCTGCGTTCTGAATCTGCACGGAGTTGGGGACATTTGTCGTATGCGCAATGGCCGCCGCTGTGCCCGTAGCTGACACTCCGTGCACGGAGACATTAACGACAGAGCGGTCGGCGCCCGGCTTTGGTTTCTTGGGCTCGCTCTTCGCCTCGGCTTCGTAAATCTCCACGACTCTCATAGCTGCCCTCCATTTCTCGAAGGCCGGTATCTTCACCAATTCGTCGTAGAGCTCCTGCGCTTCGCGCCGGGCGGCCCTGAGAAGGTGGTTTTCTGCCATTAGGTCAACTCCAGTAGCGGTTGTAAGGAGGTCCTCAATGGCGTTCAAGAGGCGTGCGTTGTTAACTCACTCTGATTTTCTTAGTCATTGAAATTACTATCATTTCCAATCACAGGCGTTTTCAATGTTTGATCTTTGTTCTTGAGACGTTCAAGGGAAGATTATTGCGTCATGCGCTGATTTGGCGAATCGGCACCGAAGTAGGATCGACCAGAGGAATTGCCCAAGGGAAGGTCGGGGCGGTAGTGCGTTGCGAAGAGTTATAAAATTCAATTTATTCCGCTTGAAAAATCAATTTTTTCAATTTATCTATTGAGAGAGTTGAGGCGGGGAGCCCGTTGTGGCTTCGGAGACGACGACCCGGGACTGGCAGGAGCTGACGGCGCTGACGCAGGGCGCTCCGCTGGTCGTTGAGCGGGTTCGGCTGACCGACAAGGACATCTGCATCGAGGGGCGTTTCGAGCTGCCGCAGCTGGCCAAGCTGGCGGCCGAGGATCAGGTGTTCATTGCCGCGTTCCTGAAGAGCCATGGCTCCATCAAGGAGATGGAGCAGGTGTTCGGCGTCAGCTACCCCACAATCAAGGGCCGGCTGAACCGCATCGCTGCGGCGCTCGAGTTTGTCGAGACCGATCCCAAGCCGACGCGCGCCGAGGTGCTTGATCGCCTGAAGCGCGGCGAGATTTCCGCCCAAGATGCCATTCGCGAACTGGAGGCTTTGAAATGATCCTTCCGCTTGTCGCCGTCGTGCGTATTCGCACCCTCGAAGGCCGTCATCTCAACATCTGGCTGCCGCTGTTTCTCTTGTGGCTGCTTTTGCTGCCGTTCGCGGTGGTGCTGACGCCGGTGTTCGTCATCGTGTGCCTGGCGGTCGGGGTCGATCCGTTCGCGGCGATCGCGAGTTGCTGGCGCATCTTCGCCGCGTTCTGCGGCACCCATGTCGAAGTCGACAGTCCGAACGCGACTGTCTTCGTCCACGTCTACTAAGGAGCGAGCGCCATGAGCGAGAACCGCCGACAGATTCTGGACATGCTGGCCCAGGGCAAGATCACCGCCGACGAAGCAGAGAAGCTGCTCGCCGCCGTCGAGGGCGAACGGTCCAGTGCCGCGTTCACGACATCGTCGGAAAGCGGCAGCAAGCCGAAGCCGAAATATCTGCGGGTGCTCGTGGAAGCGGCCGACAAATTCCGCACCGACGGCAAGGGCACGAAGGTGAACATCCGTGTGCCGATGGCGCTGATCCGCGCCGGTGTGCGGCTGGGCGGTCTCATCCCGCAGGAGGCGCGCGACAAGGCGAATGCCGCGATGCGCGAGAAGGGGATGGATTTCGACCTCAACTCCATCAAGCCGGAGAACCTGGAAGAGATCATCCAGCAGCTCGACGATCTTGAGGTCAATGTCGACGAGGACAAGGCGAAGGTGCGCATCTTCGCCGAATAGGCGATGATGCCGCCCGCATGAATTATCGCCACGCCTTTCACGCCGGGAATTTTGCCGACGTCGCCAAGCATCTCGCACTCGTCAGCGTGCTCTCGCACCTGAAGAAGAAAGAGACGCCGTTCGCGGTGATCGACACCCATGCTGGCCGCGGCGTGTACGATCTGGCCGGCGAGGCGGCGGCGCGGACGGGTGAGGCGGAGGCCGGTGTCGCAAGATTGCGCGACCTGACGGCCACAGAGCCGTCGGCCCTCGCGACCTATCTGGAATTGGCCAGCGACGCCGCGCGCTATCCGGGCTCGCCCCTGATCGCCGCACGCATGCTGCGCCCGGGCGACCGCCTCATCGCCATCGAGAAACATCCCGAAGAGTTCGCGGCGCTGAAAACGGCGCTCTATCCCTTCGCCCGCGCACGCGCCGTGCAGGGCGACGGCTTCGCCCTCCTCGCCGGTTTGCTGCCGCCGCAGGAACGCCGTGGGCTGGTCTTGATCGATCCGCCGTATGAGAGCCCCGACGATTTCGCCGCCGCGGCGCGCGCGGTCGCGGCGGTGATGAAGCGCTTCGCCACCGGCATCGTGATGGTGTGGTTTCCAGTGAAATCGAAAGCCGAGGCCGATGGGTTTTGCGGCGAGGTGCTGGCGACCGGCGTGACCAAGGCCCTGCGCATCGATGTTTCGGTCGAGCCGGTGAAGAGCGGCGACAAGGAGCGGTTGTCCTCCGCCGGCCTGCTCGTGATCAATCCACCGTTCGGGTTGGACCGCGACATGACGGCTGCGTTCGATGTTGCAGGGCCGCTGCTGAAGGCGCGGCTGGACGTCATGCGGCTGGCCGGCGACTGAGGCTTTTCTTGTCGCGGCGCTCAGGCGAAAGTGAGCCGGGGCACGGAATCAGAATGTCGGAACTGGGGCAGCATCTCGATACTGGGTGGAAGCGGTTTACCGGCTTGTGCGGGCGTGTGTTCGCGCGGCTGTGGTGGCGCAGGGACGGCAAGACGCCGTGGGTGAAGCGCATCTTCGTGGTGCTGTTCACGCTGTTCGTGCCGCTGCCGATTATTTCGCTGCTGCTGTTTCGCATTGTGCCGATCCCCTACACGCCGCAGATGGCGATCAACCTCATCACGCTCAATCCGGTGCGCTATCACTGGGTCGACTACATGCCGCCTGCACTGGGGCGGGCGGTGATCGGGTCGGAGGATCAGAACTTCTGCAAGCATCACGGCTTCGACTGGGCCGCCATCGACAAGGCGATCAAGAAGCATGAGCGCCATCCCAAGCGCACACTGCACGGTGCGAGTACGATCAGTCAGCAGACGGCGCGCAGTGTGTTTCTCGTGCCGACGCGCAGCTGGGTGCGTAAGGGAATCGAGGCGTATCTCACCGTGCTGATGGAAGCGCTGTGGCCAAAGGAGCGGATTCTCACCGCCTATCTGAACACGGTGGATTGGGGCAACGGCAACTTCGGCGCCGACGCGGCGGCCTATTACTACTTCGGCAAACCAGCGGCGGCATTGTCCTCAGTGGAGGCGAGCCGGCTGGCTGCGATCCTGCCGAACCCGACACGGTACAGCGCCGCGAAACCGGGACCGTACGTGCGCAAGCGGACGGCCGCGATCGGCACGAAGATCCATCAGGTGACACGCGACAGCCTAGATTGGTGCGTGCGCTAGTCGACGTCGAGAATACTCACCTCGGGCCGCACGCCCACGCGGATGGGGATGATGCTGGTGCCGATACCGGTGCTGACGAAGAGCTGTTTGCCGTCTTCTTCGACGAGGCCCGCGGCGTAGCGCTGGCCGTAGCGTGACGGGACGATGAGACGGCCGAAGAACGGCAGCTTCACCTGGCCGCCGTGCGTGTGCCCCGCGAGGGTGAGAGCACAGGTGCGCGGCAGTTCAGGAAACACATCGGGCGAGTGCGTGAAGCACAGCGCACGCTCGTCCGCCGGGATACCCAGCATCGCACCGCCAACGACATGCGGGCCGGCATTGTAGTCGCTGATACCCGCGAGGTTGAGGACGTGGCCGCGGATGCCGATGCGCGCAGCGCGATCCTCCAGCACCGCAATTCCGGCATGGTTGAGCGCGTGTTCGATGCGCATCGCGTCGATCCAGCGGTCGTGATTGCCGAGCACGGCATAGACGCCGAGCGGCGCATGCAGTGCCTTCAGATGCGCTGCGATGATTTCGATTGGCATATGCCAGCTGCCGAGCTCGCCTTTTGTGACGTAGTCACCGGTAAGCAGCACGATGTCCGGCTGGGCGCGGTTGGCGAGGGCGACGACGCGGTCGATCTTCTCCTCGTTGATGTAGGGCGCGCCGCCGTGCAGGTCGGAGATCAGGGCGATGCGGAACGGGCCGTAACCCATCGCGTCATGCGTGTGGATGCGATACTCGACGGCGCGCAGGGTAGCCGGCTCGTACCAGAAGGCGTAGCCCGCACAGATCAGCAGCAAACCGGCGACAAGGCGCAGCGGCCAGAGCGGCCGCATCAGCGGCTCCGGCTTTTCCGGTTCCTTTATCTCGTCGTCGATCAGGCTCACGGGCGTGAGCCTACCATGCGAGGTGTGCCCGATCGGTTACGGTCTGGTCCTTAGGTTACCAGGGGCGGACTTTGTCGCTCGCGCTGCGGGCGGCGCAGGTGGCATCGGCGGCCGGCGGTGCGCTGCGGGCGGCGGCGATCTCGGTCCGGGCGGCATCCATGTCGGCGCGGAAGGCAGCGTTGCTGTGCAGGGTCGCGACGACGGCGGCGCCGACATACCGGCCGGTCTCCACGTCGCTCTCCCAATGCATGCCGCATACGGCCCGGCTTTCGCCATAGGCACGGCCGCGGGCGATAACGGCGCTGGCGCGATCGGGCACGAGTTCGGCGAGGATCAGCGCCGACATCCAGCCGAGCGCCGAGTGGCCGGAGGGGTAGGAGTAGCTGATGGTCTTGCCGTTCGAGACGGTGCTGCGCTCGACGCAGGTTGCCTTCCGGTTGCCGACGAAGGGCCGGTCGCGGTGGAAGTAGGTCTTGGCCTTGCTCGACGCGATCTGCAGGTCTTCCTGCGCGCGGTCCATCAGCGCGATGAGATGTGGCGCGTTGCTAGTGTCGAGCGTAACGCCGAGGGCGCAGGAGTAGCCGGCGATGACGGCGGTCGAATGCCAGTCGGCATCGGCGATCGCCTGCTTCCAGCGGGCGCTGCCTTTTGCGTGGCGCAGCTTGTCGAAGACGTATTGGTCTTCCGCCTTGGCATGCGAACCCTTCACCGGAAAGGCGGGAAGGAACTGCGCGGCATCAGCTTCATCGCCCGCCGCAAGATAGGGTTGCGGTTCCGCCGGTGCATCGGCCGCGAACGCCGCAACAGAGGTGGCGAAAACGAACGCGATACTGGCGACGAGTTTCGAATGCGGCACAGGCTTGTCCTTTGCTGAAGCGCGCGACCGTAGCGCGATTCAGCGAAGGTGCAATTGACGGAATTTGAACGGCTTACTCCGCTGCGACGAGTTCATCCTTCAGTGGGTTGGCCAAACGGCTGACCATTTCTTTCGGCACCACCTGCCAGAAGTTGCGCAGTTCGATGTCCCATTGCGA
>DATAHD010000661.1:0-4488 GCA_036263395.1 Rhizomicrobium sp.
CGAAGATTGATGAGCTCAGCCATTATCCTTCGCCTGCGACCGCGCATAAGCAGGGCGCGCCGTGATCTTCGCGAGGTAGTCGTCGTAGATCTTGCGAGCCGGGAACAGGTTGCCTTTAAAGAAGGCGATGGTCGAACCGTAGAGGATGTCGGCGGCGGAGAATTCGTCACCCAGGATATAGGGCGTCTTCTCCAGCTGATCGGCGATCTGTTCTTCCACCACCTTGAGGTCGCCGAAGCCGGTCGGGCCGGCGCTGTCCCAGCCGCTGAAGCGCGCGGTGACCACCGGCTCCAGAATGCCGGAATAAGAGAACAGCCAGCGGACATATTCGGCGCGGTTGTTGTGGCCGGGCAGCGGGCCCATCGAATGCTTCTGGAAGGCGTCCGTCAGATAAAGGCAGATGCCGGCGCTTTCATAGACGATCTCGCCGTTGAGGCTGATCGCGGGCACCTTCTTCAGCGGATGGATTTTGGCATAGCTGTCCGGCGCCGGTTCGCCCGAGCCGTCGCCGCGCTTGATGGAGACGAGTTCGATCTGGTAGTCGCAGCCCAGTTCCTCGGCCAGCCAGATGATACGCGACGAGCGGGAACGCGGGGCGTGATAGATGGTAAGCATGGAAAATCCTTCGAGAGCCAAACGTTAGACAAATTGCATTTTTGCGACAACCGCGTGACGGTCACCTCGGCTGCCCGCCTGCCTTTTCCATGGCTTTCGCATACTTTGGGCGTCCGATCACGCGCTGCACATAAGCCTCCAGCAATGGTGTTTTCGGCAAGGTTGGCCCGCCCATGAACATCGCAAAGGTGGTGCCGATCAACACGTCGGCCGCGGAGAATCCGTCGCCGAGGACATATGGCTGCTTTTCCAGAACGCCGAAGGTGTAGGCCATCACCTCGGGTGCCGGCGCCCAGCCTGGGAAGCCGCGCGGCGTCTCCACCTTCATGAACTGCATCGTCCACGCCGGCTCCATGACGCCCGCGTAATAGGCAAGCCAGGTGAGATAAGCGCCGCGCTTCGGATCGCCGGTGAGTGGGCCGATGCCGTTCTTCGGAAACTTGTCGGTGAGGTAGAGCGCAATAGCGGCGGACTCGAACACCTGTGTGTTGTCGTCGGTATCAACGATCGCCGGCACTTTGCCGTGCGGATGCGGATTGGCCGGATCCGTGGCACCGCTACCATCGCCGTTGCGCAAAGTGACTTCTTCCAGTTCATACGGCGCCTCGAGTTCCTCGAGCAGAAACACGAACCGGGCGGAGCGGGTGTTGGGGCGATGGTACAAACGGATCATGCGAACCTCCGGTGTTGGGCGACGAGAGCCTATGACACCATGCTGCCAGCATACTGTCAGCAGCTAGCGGCGGGACGCGATCTCCAGAGCCTTGAGGCGTAGCGCGCTCGCGAGGGCGTGCTCGCCGCGCGCCGCATCGATGCCGCCGACGAAGGCAGCGAGGCTCAGCCCCTGTGCCTTCGCATCCGCTTCCAGCACAGCCCAGAACGCACTCTCAAGCGCGACCGAGGTGCGATGGCCGGAGAGAGAGAACGAGCGTTTCTTGAGTGAGGCCACTTACTTCGGGGCGATCATGTCTTCCGGGCGGACGATGGCGTCGAATTCGGCTTCGGTGACGAGGCCGGTCTTCAGCGCTTCTTCCTTCAACGTCGTGCCATTCTTGTGCGCGGTCTTGGCGATCTTGGCGGCGTTGTCGTAGCCGATCTTCGGCGCCAGCGCCGTCACCAGCATCAGCGAACGGTCGAGACCCGCCTTGATGTTGTCGAGGCGCGGTTCGATGCCGACGACGCAATGCTCGGTGAACGACAGCGCGCTGTCGGCCATCAGGCGCACCGACTGCAGGAAGCTGTACGCCATCACCGGGTTGTAAACGTTGAGTTCGAAGTGGCCCTGGCTGCCGGCGAAGGTCAGCGTTGCGTTGTTGCCGAAGATGCGGGTGCAGACCTGCGTGACGGCCTCGCACTGCGTCGGGTTCACCTTGCCCGGCATGATCGACGAGCCGGGCTCGTTCTCCGGCAGAGACAACTCGCCGAGGCCGGATCGCGGGCCGGAGCCGAGCAGTCGGATGTCGTTCGCGATTTTGAACATCGACGCAGCGACCGTGTTGATCGCGCCGTGGCTGAACACCATCGCGTCATGCGCGGCGAGCGCTTCGAACTTGTTCGGCGCGCTGGTGAAATTCATGCCGGTGATCGCGGCGATGCGCTCGGCCACCATCTTGTCGAAGCCGACGGGCGCGTTGAGGCCGGTGCCCACGGCGGTGCCGCCCTGCGCCAGCTGCATCAGCGCGGGCATCGTCTGCTCGATGCGCGCGATGCCGTTGGCGATCTGCTGCGCGTAGCCGGAGAATTCCTGACCCAGCGTGATCGGCGTCGCATCCTGTGTATGCGTGCGGCCGATCTTGATGATGTCCTTCCACGCCTTGGCTTTCGCGTTCAGCGCGTCGTGCAACGTGCGCAGAGCGGGTAGCAGCGCATGCTGAATCTCTTCCGCGCAGGCGATGTGCATGGCCGTCGGATAGGTGTCGTTCGACGACTGGCTCATGTTCACATGGTCATTGGGATGGACCGGCTTCTTGGAGCCCATCTCACCGCCCAGCATCTCGATGGCGCGGTTCGAGATCACCTCGTTCGCGTTCATGTTCGACTGCGTGCCCGAACCCGTTTGCCACACCGACAGCGGAAAGTGCGCGTCGAGCTTGCCGTCAATGACTTCCTGCGCCGCCTTGATGATCGTCTCGCCCAGCTTGGCGTCGAGATGCCCGAGCTTCATGTTGGTTTCGGCGGCGGCGCGCTTCACGATGCCGAGCGCCCGCACGATCGGCAGCGGCTGCTTCTCCCAGCCGATCTTGAAATTGCCGAGGCTCCGCTGCGCCTGCGCGCCCCAGTACTTGGAGGCATCGACGTCGATGGCGCCAAATGTGTCGGTCTCTTTGCGGGTGGCGGTCATGGGTCCGGCTCGGCCAAGAATTTCTGGCCGTGCGGTTAGCACGCCTTACTTCTTCCGGAAAGCGTCCAGGCTGACCACTTCGCCGGGGGCGGAGGGGGCTTTTTCGGGTTCTGGTTCGGCGGCTGCGGATGGCTGCGGTGGCGCGACTTCGGGTGCCTTCGCGCTCGGGCCGATCTGCACCGGCACGTCTTTCGGATCGGCCAGCTCCGGGCTCTTGAACTGCAGGCCGAACTGCACGCCCGGATCGAAGAAGGCGGTGAGGGCGTCGAACGGCACGACCAGCGTCGCCGGCAGCTTTCGGAAGGTGAGCGTTACTTCGAACAGATCGTCCTTCACCTTCAGGCCCCAGAACTGGTGCTGAAGAATGACGGTCATCTCGTCGGGATACTGTTCGCGCAGGAAGTCCGGAATGTCGACGCCACGCGCACCGGTCTTGAACGTCAGATAGAAGTGATGCTGTCCGACGAGGCCCGTCTTCTCGATTTTGCGCAAGGCTTCGCGCACGACGCCGCGACGGGCGGCGTCGGTTAAAGCCTCATAACCGATGAAGTCTTTCGACATTGGGGGCCTTTTGGACTTGCCTCAGAGAGTATGCGCGCCCATCTTCGAGTCAATGCGAAACCGGGCGGGCAAGCCGTGAGCGACGCTGCTTTAACGCTGGATATTCCCGACCGCAGGCGCCCTGCTGCGCCTGTACCGACAGAGCGTGCTCTTACAGGCCTTCGTTTCCTTCGGGAAGTGCGCAAGAACCCGATTGCGACACTGACGGCAGGCACTTATCACGAGCCGATCTTCGTGGTCTCCACCATCATCGGCGACCTGTGCGCGGTCAGCGATCCGGATGCGATCAAGCGCGTGCTGCTCGACAATGTGGCGAACTACCCGAAGGGCAAGCAGCAGCAGATTCGCCTGACACCCGCGCTGGGCAACGGTCTTCTGACCGCAGAAGGGGCGAGTTGGCGCTTTCAAAGGCGCACCGCCGCGCCGGTGTTCCAGCATCGCCGCCTTGTCGGCTTTGCCGACGCCATGTCTGCCGCTACGTCCGATATGCTCGAGCGCTGGCAGCAGTTGGGTGCGGGCGCGGAGTTCGATGTATCCGCAGAGATGATGCGGTTAACCTACGACATCATTTCACGCACAGTTTTTTCGAACGAGGTCGCGCTGACGCATGAGCAGATGTCGCGCGCCATCGGCATCTACTTCGACACGGTAGGGCGCGGCGACATCGCCTCCCTGATCGGACTGCCGCAGTGGGTTCCAACGCCGTCGCGCCTCAAGGTTGCGCCGACGCTCAACCTGTTCCGCAGCGAGGTGAAGCGGCTTGTCGCCAAGCGGCGGGTGCAGATCGCCGGCGGCAACGCGCCCGACGATCTCTTGACCCTTCTGATCCAGGCGCAGGACCCGGAGACGGGGCAGGGGCTTTCCGACGAGGAAGTCTATGACAACGTCATTACCTTCATCGGTGCGGGCCATGAGACCACGGCCAACGCGCTCGCCTGGACATTCTATCTGCTAAGCGAGTTCCCGTGGGC
>DATAHD010000662.1:0-11613 GCA_036263395.1 Rhizomicrobium sp.
GTTCGACATCGCGCGGATCGGCGGCAGCGGCCTCACTTATCGCGGCAACGGCACGAAATTCAGCGACTACTACGGTTATGGCGCCGATGTTCTGGCCGCCGCGAACGGACGCGTGGTTGCTGCCGAAGACGGACTTGCCGAGGACACCGGCGCAATGCGGCGGCCGGATGAGACGCCGGATGCATATATGCAGCGGCTCTCCGGCGATCAGGCGAAGCGACTCGCCGGCGGGGCGCATGCGATTGCCGGCAACTATGTGATGATCGATCACGGCAAGGGCGAGTTCGCGCTTTACGCTCATCTGCAGCCGGGCAGCGTGCGCGTGAAGGTCGACGATCAGGTGAAACAGGGGCAGGTGGTCGGCAAGCTCGGCTCATCGGGCAACTCGACCGAGCCGCATCTGCACTTCCAGGTGTGCGACGCCGCCGACCCACTGATGTGCGCTGGCATTCCGGTGCAGTTCAGCAACGTCGAAATCCCATGGGCCGACGGCACACGCGAAGTGCAGAGTGGCGACGTGGTCATCGCGAAGTGAAGTGTCCCCGCTGAGGCTGGTTAGCCGTACGCTTGGAGCGGTTGCACGTCGAGGGCGCCTTCCTGCAGCGCGCGGATCGCTTCGGTCGCGGCGAGGGCGCCGGCCATGGTGGTGTAGTAGGGCACCTTGGCGGTGAGCGCGGTGCGCCGGATCGACATCGAATCGGCGAGCGCCTGCGCGCCTTCCGTCGTGTTGAACACCAGCTGCACTTCGCCGTTCTTCAGCGCGTCGACGACATGCGGGCGGCCTTCGAGCACTTTGTTGATGATGCGCACCTCAAGACCTGCGGCCTGAAGGATGCTGGCCGTGCCGCGGGTTGCGATGATATCGAAGCCCATCGATGCAAGCGCGCGCGCTGGGGCGACGGCGGCGTTCTTGTCGATCTCTTTCACCGAGATGAACACGGTGCCGTTGAGCGGCAGCTTGAGGCCGGCGCCGACCTGACTCTTCGCGAAGGCGCGGCCGAACGACGTGTCGATACCCATCACTTCGCCGGTGGAGCGCATTTCAGGGCCAAGCGTCGGATCGACACCCGGGAAGCGGCCGAACGGCATCACGGCTTCCTTCACCGAGACGTGGTTCGGATGCGGCCGCTTGAGATTAAAGCTCTTGAGCGTCTCGCCCGCCATCACGCGCGCGGCGATGGCGGCGACCGGAAGGCCGATGGCCTTTGCGACGAACGGCACGGTGCGTGAGGCGCGCGGGTTCACTTCGAGGACATAGATGTCTTCACCCTGAACTGCGTACTGCACGTTCATCAGACCCTTCACTTTCAGCGCGCGGGCGAGGGCGATGGTCTGGCGCTCGATCTCTTCGATTGTTTTTGCCGGCAGCGAGTGCGGGGGTAGAGCGCAGGCGCTGTCTCCAGAATGCACGCCGGCTTCTTCAATGTGCTCCATGATGCCGGAGACGAAGACGTCGCCCGTCCCGTCGGCGATGGCATCGACGTCGATCTCTGTCGCCTGATTTAGGAAGCCGTCGATCAGTACCGGGCTGTCGCCGGAGATGCGGAACAGCTCGCCGGTGCGGATCGCGGCGCGAAGCGAGACCTCGTCGGTCACGATCACCATGCCCCGGCCGCCGAGCACGTAGGACGGACGCAGGATCACCGGGTAGCCGATCTCGCGCGCCGCATCGACGGTTTCTTCCGCGGTGAGCGCGGTGGCGTTGCGCGGCTGCTTGAGGCCGAGGTCCTGCAGCAGCACCTGGAAGCGGCGGCGGTCTTCGGCGAGGTCGATGGCGTCGGCAGAGGTGCCGAGCAGCGGCACGCCTTCGGCGACGAGCGTGTTGGCGAGCTTGAGCGGCGTTTGACCGCCGAACTGCACGATCACACCGGCGAGCGTGCCTTTCGACTTCTCGATCCGCACGATCTCCAGCACGTCTTCGGCCGTCAGCGGTTCGAAGTAGAGGCGATCGGATGTGTCGTAGTCGGTCGATACGGTCTCCGGATTGCAGTTGATCATGATGGTTTCGTAACCCTGCGCCGACAGCGAGAAGCAGGCGTGGCAGCAGCAGTAGTCGAACTCGATGCCCTGACCGATGCGGTTCGGGCCGCCGCCGAGAATGATGACCTTCTTCTTATCGGACGGCTTGGCTTCGCATTCGACCGCGCCGCCGACCGGCGTCTCATAGGTCGAGTACATATAAGGCGTGAGCGCCGCGAACTCCGCAGCGCAGGTGTCGATGCGCTTGAACACCGGATGCACGCCGAGCGAGATGCGCTCGGAGCGGACGTACTTCTCTTTCTGCCCGGTGAGGTGGGCGAGGCGGGCGTCGGAGAAACCCATCGCCTTCAGGCGCCGCAGCCCCACCGCATCGCGCGGCAGGCCGTTGACGCGCACGTCGGCCTCCGCGTCGAGGATCGCTTCGATCTCGCCCAGGAACCATGGGTCGTATTTTGTGATCGCCTGAATTTCCTCCATCGGGAAGCCGAGGCGCATCGCCTGCGCGGTGAGGCGAAGCCGGTCCGGCGTGGCGCGACCGAGCGCGGCACGGATGGTATTCTCGTCGTTCTCCAACTCTATCTCGTCGAAGCCGGTGAGACCGGTCTCCATCGAGCGCAGCGCCTTCTGCACCGACTCCGCAAACGTGCGGCCGATGGCCATCGCTTCGCCGACCGACTTCATCGAGGTGGTGAGCAGCGGTTCGGCGCCGGGGAATTTCTCGAACGCGAAGCGCGGGATCTTCGTCACCACATAGTCGATAGTCGGCTCGAACGAAGCCGGCGTGACCTTGGTGATGTCGTTGGTCAGTTCGTCGAGCGTGTAACCGACGGCGAGGCGCGCCGCGACTTTCGCAATCGGGAAACCGGTCGCCTTGGAGGCGAGGGCGGAAGAGCGCGACACGCGCGGGTTCATCTCGATGATGACCATGCGGCCGTCGGCCGGGTTCACCGCGAACTGCACGTTGGAGCCGCCGGTCTCTACGCCGATCTCGCGCAGCACCGCGATGCTGGCGGAGCGCATGCGCTGGTATTCCTTGTCGGTCAGGGTCAGCGCCGGGGCGACGGTGATGCTGTCGCCGGTGTGCACGCCCATCGCGTCCACGTTTTCGATGGAGCAGATGATGATGGCGTTGTCGGCGCGGTCGCGCACGACTTCCATCTCGTACTCTTTCCACCCCAGCACCGACTCTTCGATCAGCACTTCGTTGGTGGGCGAGGCGTCGAGGCCGCGCTGGACGATCTCGTAGAACTCTTCCTTATTGTAGGCGATGCCGCCGCCGGTACCGCCGAGTGTGAAGCTGGGACGGATGACAGTCGGCAGGCCCACGAAGGCGAGCGCTTCCTTCACGCGCGTTTGCGACTCCGCACCCAATTCCATGATTGGGTTGTTGCGGGCGTCGTACATGAACTCGCCGTACTGATCTTTCTTGTGGCGCACCTCGCCTTTCAGCGTGACGCCGCGCGGCACGTCGAGGCCGATCTTCATCATCGCCTGACGGAACTGCTCGCGGTCTTCGGCCTTGTCGATCGCTTCGGCAGAGGCGCCGATCAGTTCGACGTCGTGGCGCTCCAGCGCGCCGTTCTTGCGCAAGCTGAGCGCGGTGTTGAGCGCCGTCTGTCCGCCCATGGTGGGGAGCAGAGCGAAGACGCGGCCCGGCGGCACGTTTGGCCGCTCGCGTGCGATGACCTTCTCGACGAACTCCGCGGTGATCGGTTCGACATAGGTGGCGTCGGCGAGACCCGGGTCGGTCATGATCGTGGCCGGGTTCGAATTCACGAGGACGACGCGGTAGCCCTCCGCCTTCAGCGCCTTGCAGGCCTGGACCCCGGAGTAATCGAACTCGCAGGCCTGGCCGATAACGATCGGTCCCGCGCCGATGATCAGGACGGTATGGATGTCTTCGCGTTTGGGCATCGTATCTCGCGCGTGGGCAGAGGCACGCGTGGGCCGCGCGCCGTGTCCGGCTGAATTGCAGGTTAAGGGGATCGTTTAGCCACGAGTCGGCATGGGCGCAAGCAAACCGGCCACCGCCGGGGTGGATGAATCGCCGCGAGCGCGATTCGGGCGGTTTTGGCGGGCAATTGTGCTGAAAAGGTCGCTCCGAAGGCCGGAAGCCCGTGGCCGGGGTAGGGGTACCGGATGCTGTGCCGGAGCTCGCCCGGGCGTGATTCCCAGAGCGTGTAGAGACGCCGGTTATCGCGATCGGTCTATGCGAAAGCCTCGCAAGTGATCTGCCGATGCCACGACCTCTTCGGATGACTCACCAACGTTGGGAGCGCGTTGTGATGTTCGATTGAGCATGCACGAAAACTGATCGCAATGAAGACGATGTGCGCACGCGCGTCTCAAGATGTGACGCCTCGTTCGTGTGCATCGAGAACACCTGATTGTTTTGGCAGCATTGTCGAAGACATCGCTACACACATTGCAGCTATGCCGTCGATTACAACGATTGCGCTTTGAATCTTTCGGAACCAATCATTCGTGCAGTGCTTACCGAAGTACCGGCGTAGCATCGGAATACCGTTGGAGAGTCGCCATGCGACGGTTGACGCGGTTTATCGCAACATTGCTTCTGATCCTGATGCCTGCCGGCGCGCTCGCCGCGCCGACGTGTCAGACGCGCGACGGCGACGTGATCAAGTGTGGTGTCAGCGGTGCGATGCCTGTCGGCTGGACTTTGCCGCCGGAAGAGTACGCGGCACATCACCCGGATGCCGAAAACACCGATCCCAATCAGCTGCTGAAAGCGATCGGTCTCGTCGCGTTGATGCTCACCTTCATCTTGGCGCTCCCCGACTTCGACGGCCGCAACGACCGCGACTGGATCAAGCAGGACAAGGACGACCGTCGGCGTTAGGGCTTCGCGTCGAGATATTCATCCGGAGCCAAATCGCGCGCGACACGGAAATCGATGCCATCGAACAACGTCTTAGGTGGATCGTCGCTACGGTCAGCCGACCGCAAACTAGGAAGATCGTAACCCATCGAACCGCCACGGATGCTGCGGGAAGCGCAGTTGTCCATCTCTAACGGTTTTCCGTCCCGCGGCGTCCTTGCGTAGCTGGGCTGATAGCAGTCTTCGATCCATTCCCAGGCATCGCCCGTCATGTCGTAGAGGCCGAAGGCGTTGGGACGGAATTGCCCGACCGGTCCCCAGAATGGCACGCCGTCGCTGCATTCGGTGGTGTGAAACCACGGTGCGTAAACACGCAGCGACGCATCGGGGACGTTGCCATAGAGGCAGAGGTCTTCCTGATTGTCGCCGAAGTGGTAGCGCGTGGCGGAGCCGGCCCGTAGGGCGTATTCGAACTCGGCCTCCGACGGCAGGCGATAGTGCTTGCCGGTCTTCGCGCTCATCCATTTTGTGTAGGCGACGGCCATGTCCCAATCGATGCAGCCCGCCGCTTGATTGTCGATGTTCGGTCGGCCCTTGTTGGCCCAGTTCGCCGTCGGTTCCCACTGCACCTGTTTGCTCGGCGGCAGGATGGCCATGCAGCCTTGCGGTACCTTGTAGTGCGTTGCCGCCATGAAGGCGCGGAACTGGCCGTGAGTGATCTCGTAAACCCCGAAGGCGAAGCGCGGCACGGTGACGTGCACCTGATTGCCGCCGGGACCGGGCGTGTCGTCCTCGTCTTCGTTGCGCGAGTCTTCGCTGCGGCCCAGCTCGTTCTGCGGCGATCCCATCATGAACTCACCGGCCGGAATCACGACCATCTTCGGGCAATCTGTGCAGTCGGCGAAGGTGATGTGTGTTTTGTCGTCAGCGACAGCGGCTGCGGACACAAAAAATAGGCTGGCTCCAGCAGCCAATCCCACTTTCGTCCACAATGCGTTTAGCTTCGCCATCTCAGCGTTCGCTCTTTCACCGGGTTCACGAACGGTGCGCCGGTGTCGGTGTGTTCGGCCCAGGCTTTTTTCAGGCGGTGGTACCACATCGCGGGGACGTCGGAGTCCTGGATCAGCATCAGCTTGGGATTGAAGGCGAGGCCCTGTTTCTGGAGTTCGACGATGCGGCGGTCGTCTCCCAAAAACGTTGGGCCGAGCACCATGAAGAATGGCTTGATGAAGCTGAGCCAGGCCGGCCAGAAGAAGATTTGCGTCACCTGCGTGGTGTTTGCATCGACGGGTGTGCAGACCGTCAGGCCTGTCACCAGGATGTGGCGGCCGAAGATGGTGCCTTCGATATTCTCGAACCGAGTCGACGGAAGTTCGAATGTGATCTCGGTCGAGACATTTGCACCGCCCAAAATCTTGTACGCGGTCTTGCTGGGCGCATGGCGCAGCATCACGAAGCCGTTCGGCAGCGGGCCGTAGTTCTTGGTCTTCTCGCGCGGCTTCACGCGCCACCACCAGCGGCCGTGGACGTAGGGCGCATGCGCGGGGTCCATCAGGCCGATGACGGCGTGGTCGATGCCGCAGGCGAAGGTCTGACTTTCGATCCAGCGCGGCACGGCGTTCGGCACCGGCACGCGTGGCGGTTCGTTCTTCGGCGCGGCGCGTTCGTTGGCGCCGACATAGATCCAGATCAAGCCATCCTGCTCGCGCACCGGATAGGCACGCACGCGGATGTTCTCAGGGTTGATGTTGTCCTGCCCATCGACTGTCGACGGGATCAGTGCGCACACACCATCCGTTTTGAAGCGCCAGCCGTGATACGGGCACTCCACCGTGTTGTCGCTCAGCGCCTTGCCGGCGGACAGCGGCACACCGCGGTGCGGGCAGATATCGCGCAGGGCGTAGGCTTCGCCGTTCTTCATGCGGCCGACGACGACCGGCTCGCCCAGAAGCATCATGCGCTTCAGGTCGCCGGTTTTGATGTCGCGCGAGAGAGCGCCGAAATACCAAAGGTCGCGCAGGAACAGCGCTTCCGGTTGCTGGATAGGCTCGGCGCTCATGGCGCCGTTGTGGCAGGCGTCCCCTTGGGCTTCAACAGGTTTTCCAGCGGCGTGGTGAACTGCGCACCCTTGAAATCGGCCAGTTTGTAGGCCCAGCCGCGCGCTCGGGTATTGATGTCGCCTGCTTCTTTCGCGGCGCTCGTTTTCCCAGGTGCGATGTCGGCGGAGACGATTGCCCAATAGCCTGAGTCGGTCTTTATCGTGCTGACTGTGACAATCAGGCCGTCGAACGTCTTGGTGACGAGGCGCCCCGCCTTGCCGAAGTCGAAGCCGCTGGCCGGTTTCGCATCGTCGAAGGAGAAGCCGACGATGCTGTCGGCAACCCCGTTGGCGACCGTCGGATCGCTGAGCTCACGGCCGGCCGGCAGTGGCGTCAGGGTGAAGTCGGCAACGCTCGGCTTGTCGCGGTGCACGCTATAGGCAGGGCCTTGCAGCGGGGTCATGTCCGCTTCCTGGACGCGGGCGCGGTCGACATCCATCACCGTCTTCGACATCCAGTCGGTGAGGCCGGTGCGGATTTCGCTCACCGAGCGCACCAGCCAGCTCTGGTCGCTGTCCGGCCTGCGGACGAAGAGGCCGGTCGCGCCGGTCTGGTCGCCGATGTCGGATGTCTTGCCGGTGATGATCGAGGCGAGCGTCTCGCCCTTCTCGGTTTTCACGACGATTAGTGTGCCGTCACCCTTCGGCGGTGCATCGAGGCCGAGATAGTGCAGCAGGTCGGGGCGCGAGGTCTTCTTCTCGACCGTCTGCATCGCGGCAAGACCGACCAGCGTGCCGTTCACCTGTTCGAACGAGGCAGGGAAGTTGCCGCTTGTTGCGATCACCCAGCCGGTCTGCGGATGGAAGACGACGTCGAACTTGCCGCCCGCTTTGGACTCGATGTGGATCTGCGCTGCCTGGTGCTGCGCGATGGCATGCGCCAGCTGCGGGAAGAAGGTCTGCGAACTCTCGCTCTCTTCCGTCGATGACTGGTGCCACACGGCGAGGAGGGCGGCGATCAGGGCGAGGGCGGCGATGCCGCCGAGGATAGCGAGATTGCGCCGCCGCGGATCGGTGGGAAGGGTCGCCATCTTAGAGCGCCCGCCCGCGGGCACGGCGGCGGCCGCGCAGATAGGCAAGCACCATCGCGAAGCCGGCCACGATCAGCGGCACCAGCACGATGTTGATGAAAGCGAGGAACGAGCCGAGCGAGTCCACCTGGCTGCGCAGATTGCGCTGCACAGCGCGCAGGGCGGAGCGGGTCTCGATCATCTCGTGCTTGAACTTCTCGATCTCGCTCTGCTGCGCGGCGGAAAGGCCGGCGGTGCTGTTCGGCTGACCGTTGGTGCTGCCGCCCTGTTCGAGGTCGTGCAGGCGCTGCTGCGCCTCTGTCAGGCGCGCCTTCAGCATCTGCTCCTGCTCGGCGAATTGCTGACCGGCGGCGGCCTGCATCTCCTGCACCACCGTGAACGGCCGGTCGCTCGTCGCGCGGGTGCGCAGCGAAATGAGGTCGTCGGAGCCGGTGAGGTTCTCGACCGAGTTCAGCACAAACGCGGCGTTGTCCGCGAACGGCGCCGCCACCTTCTTGCCGAACAGGTCCTGCACGCGGACCCAGAAGCGATCATCGAACACGTCGCTGTCGGCCATCACGATGACATTGATCTTGCCGCTGCCGGCGCCGAACGCGCTCTTGGCGGGACCGGAGACGCGCGCTGCAATGACGAACGGTTTGCCCGCCGGCTGAATCGCATCCATCAACGCCTGCGGCTGTGCGTTCATCCGCACCTGCTCGGCATCGAGGAGGCCCGCTTCTTTCGAGGAGAAGATCAGCGGGGTGAACGTCGTCGTCGCGCCCTTCACCGTGGTCAGCGCGCCGACCGTCGCGAGGTTCAGCGACTGCATCGTCGAGGTGACGAGATCGTCCTGCGAGAAGTTCTCCGTCTTCAGATGCAGCCATACCGGATAAAGCGCGACTGGATTGGCCGGATCGCTCGACTGCACGCGCTGCGCCAGCAGCTTGTCGCCGACCACCTTGCCGGGCAGGTAGCCGATGCCCCAGCTGTGGAACAGCTTCGGCAGATCGGACTGGATCGGGCCGCCACCCTGGCCGCCCATGCCTTGCGCCTGGGCCTGCGAGAGCTCGCTCATCGGATCGACGAACACGAGCGCACGGCCGCCCTTGATGACGAACTGGTCGATCGCGCGCTGCTGCGCTTCGCCGAGCGCCGGCGGGTGCGCGATCATCAGGACATCGACGTCCTTCGGGATCGCGTCGAAGCCGCTGCCCAGCATCTTCGTCGTGTAAGACTGCGACAGCTCGCTGTAGATCACGAAGGGCTGCGCATTGCCCTGCATCATCGCGGCCATACCGCCCATGCCGGTGTCGAGCGGCAATGCGGAGATGATGCCGATGACCGGCTTCTTCGGATGCGACAGGCGATAGATCAGCGCCGTCAGATCGTATTCGAGGTACTTCTCGCGATCCTGCGAGAAATACGGAATGACCTCTTTGCCGTCGATCTGGTTGGTGCCGACGAGGCCGAAATAGACGTTCTCGCCGGTTTCGGTCGGTGCGGCGGAGAGGCCCGCGGCGGTCGCCTGGTCTTCGGCTTCGGTATAGGGCTCGGGATCGACGTCTTCGATCACGATCTTGCCGTGGCTGCGGGCCGCGTATTCGCCGATCAGGTCGCGCACGCGCTTGGCATAGGACTGCACCGTCGCGTAGCCGGAGGCGAGCTGCTTGGAATAGTAGAACTTGAGCGTGATCGGCTCGTCGACCTTGGCGATGGTGTCGAGCGTGCCGCGGTTGAGCGTGTAGAGGCTGTTCTGCGTGAGATCGAGCCGCGCCGTCGTCAGCCACGCGTTGGCGGCGATGTTGACCGCAAGGAAGATCACCGTTGCCAGCACGATGGCCAGCGTTGCGTACATGCGGCGGGAAAGGTTCAGCGTCATCGCGTCAGCCCGCCTTCTTGAGGTCGATGATCACGACATTGGCCGTGAGGAACAGGGCGGCGAGCGAGCCGAAGAAAATCACGTCGCGCAGGTCGATCACGCCTTTGCTGATCGACTGGAAGTGCGTGAGGAAGCTGAACGACGACACCGCATTCACCAGCGCCAGCGGCGCCCAGCTGCGGAACGCGTCCAGCACCAGCGGTGAGCCGGAAACCGTGAACAGGAAGCAGATCACCACGCTGACCACGAACGCGATCACCTGGTTGTTTGTTGTCGCCGAGATGCAGGCCCCGATTGCAAGGTAGCCGCCCGCCATGAATAGGCTGCCGATATAGCTCGCAACGATCACGCCGTTATCGGGGTCGCCGAGATAGTTGACTGTGATCCAGATCGGGAAGGTGAGGGCGAGCGCCACGGCGATGAATGCCCACGCCGCAAGGTACTTGCCGACGACGGTGGCCCACAGCGGAACGGGCAGGGTGAGCAGCAGCTCCATCGTGCCGGTGCGGCGCTCCTCCGCCCACAGCCGCATCGCGATCGCGGGCACGAGGAACAGGTAGAGCCAGGGGTGATAGCCGAAGAACACCGACAGATCGGCGATGCCGTTGTCGAAAAAGTTGCCGACATAGAACGTGAAGGCGCCGGTCGACAGCAGGAAGATCACGATGAAGACGTAAGCGAGCGGCGTCGCGAAGTACGACACGAACTCGCGCTTGAAGATCGGCCAGACGAGATTGAAGGCGTTCATGCTGCTGTTTCCCGCGCCCGTGCGGCGTCGTGGGTGGTGATGGCGCGGAACACCTCATCGAGGCGGCCGGCTTCGGCATAGAGTTCGCGGACGTCCCACTTCTCGGCGGTCGCCATCGCGCTGACGTCTTCGACCAGCAGCGCGCCGTTCTTGGCGAACGCGGTCATGCGTACCACGCCGTCGGCCGGTGCCGTCTGCTCCACGGTCGCGACCGTGTTCATGGATTTGAGTTTGTTCGCCGCGCTCGCCGCCTGCTCGGCCGGCAGCGACAGGGTCACCGCGTTGTGGTGGCGCGAGCGCGCGAGCAGTTCGGCCGGCGTGCCGTCGGCGACGACGCGGCCGCGGTCGATGATGACGGCGCGGGTGCAGATCGCATCAACCTCCTCGAGCAGATGCGTCGAGACGATGATCGCCTTCTCTTTCGCCATCGCCTTGATGAGGGCGCGGACGGAGTGCTTCTGGTTCGGATCGAGACCGTCGGTCGGCTCGTCCATGATCAGCACCGGCGGATTGTGCAGGATCGCCTGCGCCAGGCCGACGCGGCGGCGGAAACCTTTGGACAGCGTGTCGATCGGCTGCTCCAGCACGCCGTCGAGTTCGGTCTTGGCGATGGCGGTGGCCACGGCGGACTTCGCCACTTCGCCGCGATAGCCGCGCACTTCGGCGATGAAGGCCAGGAACTGGCGCGGGGTCATGTCGCCGTAGGCGGGCGCACCTTCCGGCAGGTAGCCCATCTGAGTCTGCGCCGCGAGGCCGTCGGTCTCGATGTCGTGGCCGCAAACCTCCACCTTGCCGGCGGTCGGGGCGAGGTAGCCCGCGATCATCTTCATGGTGGTCGACTTGCCGGCGCCGTTGGGGCCGAGGAAGCCGAGCACCTCCCCTTTTCCAACCGTCAGATCGATGCCGGAAACGGCGGCGAAGGGGCCGAAACGCTTGGTCAGGCCAGTGATTTGGATCATCGACAAGAGGGGGAAACATGGGCGGGAGGTGACGCGGAGTCCTTACGGGCTTTGGCGACAGATTCGCAAGACAACTCGCTGTTAGCCGGGCACGGGG
>DATAHD010000663.1:0-10651 GCA_036263395.1 Rhizomicrobium sp.
ATCTGAGAGACTTCCCCTCACCCGCTTCGCTGTGCGAAGCGGCCTCTCCCGCAAGCGGGAGAGGTTAGCGATTACTCGCCGGCGGCGGGGGCGTCGGCTTTCGGCTTCTTGGAGAGGTCTTCGCCGGTTGCCTGGTCGACCTGCTTCATCGACAGGCGGACTTTGCCGCGGTCGTCGAAGCCGAGGAGCTTCACCTTCACGGCCTGGCCTTCCTTGACCACGTCGCTCGGCTTGTTGACGCGCTGCGCCGCCAGTTCCGAAACGTGGACGAGGCCGTCCTTGGGACCGAAGAAGTTCACGAAGGCGCCGAAGTCCATGACCTTGACGATCTTGCCGTCATAGATCTCGCCGACTTCCGGCTCCGCGGTGATGCCGCGAATCCACTTGAGCGCCGCCTTGATCGACTCGCCATCGGCGGACGCGATCTTCACCGTGCCGTCGTCTTCGATGTTGATCTTGGCGCCGGTCTTTTCGACGATCTCGCGGATCACCTTGCCGCCGGTGCCGATCACTTCGCGGATCTTGTCGGTCGGGATCTTGATCTGCTCGATGCGCGGCGCGTGCTCGCCGAGCTCGCTGCGGGCGCCGGTCAGCGCTTTGCTCATCTCGCCGAGGATGTGGATGCGGCCGTCTTTTGCCTGACCCAGCGCGACCTTCATGATCTCTTCGGTGATACCGGCGATCTTGATGTCCATCTGCAGCGAGGTGACGCCGTCTTCGGTGCCGGCCACTTTGAAGTCCATGTCGCCGAGATGATCTTCGTCACCCAGGATGTCCGACAGAACCGCATAGCGGTCGCCTTCGAGGATGAGGCCCATCGCAATACCGGCGGTCGGCTTCTTCAGCGGAACACCCGCATCCATCAGCGCGAGGCTGGTGCCGCAAACGGTCGCCATCGAGGACGAACCGTTCGACTCGGTGATTTCCGACACCACACGCAGCGTGTAGGGGAATTCCGCCTTCGTCGGCAGCATCGGATGGATGGCGCGCCACGCCAGCTTGCCGTGACCGAGATCGCGGCGGCTCGGCGCGCCCATGCGGCCCGTCTCACCCACCGAGTAGGGAGGGAAGTTGTAGTGCAGCATGAAGGTCTGCTTGCCGGTGCCTTCGAGGCTGTCGACGAACTGCTCGTCTTCGGCGGTGCCCAGCGTGGTGACGACCAGCGCCTGCGTCTCGCCGCGGGTGAAGAGCGCCGAACCGTGCGTGCGCGGCAGGACGCCGACTTCGGCAACGATGGGGCGAACCGTGACGAGATCGCGGCCGTCGATACGCTTCTTGGTGTCGAGCACCGCGTTGCGCATCACATCGCCTTCGACTTCATGGAACAGGCTGCCGTAGTCCTTGGAATTCAGCTTGCCCTCGCCTTCGCCGACGAAGTCCGCTTCGTACTTCTTGCGCACGGCCGCGATGGCATCGCGGCGTTCGTGCTTCACCGGGATCTTGAATGCGGCGGCGAGATCGCTGCCGGCGGCGGCTTTGATCTTGGCGACCATCGGGGCGGAGGTGTTTTCCGGCACCGGACGCGGATCCTTCGCGGACTTTTCCGCGAGACGGATGATCGCGTTGATGGCGTGCTGCATCTCGCGGTGACCGAACATCACGGCGCCGAGCATCACGTCTTCCGACAGTTCCTGCGCTTCGGATTCCACCATCATCACGGCGTCATGCGTGCCGGCGACGACGAGGTCGAGCTTGGAGTTCGGCATGTCTTCGATCGGCGGGTTCAGCTTGTACTCGCCGTCGATGTAGCCGACGCGGGCCGCACCAATCGGGCCCATGAACGGCAGGCCCGAGATCGTGAGGGCAGCAGAGACCGCAACCATGGCGACGACATCGGGATCGTTCTCCAGATCGTGGCTCAGCACCTGGGCGACGACGAGCGTCTCATTGCGGAAGCCGTCGGCGAAGAGCGGACGGATCGGGCGGTCGATGAGGCGGGAGATCAGCGTCTCACGCTCCGTCAGACCACGCTCGCGCTTGAAGTAGCCGCCCGGGATTTTACCGGCGGCGTAGTAGCGCTCCATGTAGTTGACGGTGAGCGGGAAGAAGTCCTGGCCTTCTTTCGCGCTCTGGGCGCCGACCACGGTGGCCAGCACGACGGTCTCGCCATAGGTGGCGAGCACGGAGCCGTCGGCCTGACGCGCGATCTTGCCGGTTTCGAGGGTCAGCGTGCGGCCGCCCCATTCGAACGATTCTTTTTGGATGTTGAACATTCGTACGTTCTTTCTTTTGCATTCCCGCAAACCGGATTGTCCGCGGGATGTGTCTGGCCTTGCCGCCTCGGCGTGCTCAGGCCATGCGCTTCGTCAGGCCATCCCGACGAAACGCGAAATGCGCAGGAGCGACGCTTCGCCCCTACGCAAATTGCGATGTTGATTATTTGCGGTAAGCGACGCGATCAGCGGCGCAGGCCCAGCTTCGCGATCAGCGCTTCATAGCGCTTCTGATCGGTCTTCTTGACGTAGTCGAGCAGACGGCGGCGCGTCGAGACCATCTTGATGAGGCCGCGGCGCGAGTGGTTGTCCTTCGCATGCGTCTTGAAGTGTTCGGTCAGGTTGGCGATGCGCTCCGACAGGATGGCCACCTGGACTTCCGGGGAGCCGGTGTCGTTGGCCTTCGTGGCGTTGCCTTCGATAACTTCTTTTTTGCGTTCAGCAGTGATCGTCATTGTCGTTCTCTCGGTCATCCGAAGTTAAAAACACGAAACGGCCGAAGCTCTCCTGCGAGAAGTTCAGCCAATGCAACCGGCTCGCCCTCGCTTGTGGAGAGATAGACCGTGAGCCCCTGCAGATCGTCGCCTTCTGCTTCGTCCGCCAGCCGTGCGAAGTGGGGTGCACGGACCAAAATCGGATTTCCGCATCTGAGGCGAACCGCATCTTGTCCCGTAACGGCCAGCGCCGGGATGCCGTCCAGCGCGGTCGAAATGGGCAACAGGTGCTCAAAAGCGGCGGGACTATGCATAAAACCCTGTAGGGCCGCTAGGGGAATTGCACCTTCGGCGGAAAAACTTCCGACCTGGGTGCGGCGAAGCTGCGATACGTGGCCGACGGTGCCCAAGGCCAGGGCGATGTCGCGGACCCAGGCCCGGACGTAAGTCCCTTTGCCACAATGGATTTCGAACACCGCGTGGTCCGGATCGGGGAGTTCCACGAGGCGGGCCTCGTAGACTTCGACGGTGCGGGGGGCGAGATCGACCGCCTCCCCCTCGCGGGCGCGGTCATAGGCGCGCTCGCCGTCCACTTTGATGGCGGAATAGGCCGGCGGTACCTGTGTTATTTCGCCAACGAAACGAGGGATTGCGGCTTCGATCTCGGCTTTTGACGGGCGGAGGGCCGAGGTTCCGGTGACTTTGCCCTCGGCATCGTCGCTGTCGCGGCTTTCGCCCCAGCAAGCGGTGAAGCGGTAGGTCTTCTCCGCGTCCATGGCGTAGGGGACGGTCTTGGTCGCCTCCCCCAGCGCGATGGCGAGGACGCCGGTGGCCATGGGGTCGAGGGTGCCGGCGTGGCCGGCCTTCTGGGCGTCGAAAATGCGGCGGACGGCGCCGACCACCTGGGTCGAGGTCATCCCTTCCGGCTTGTCGACGACGACCCAGCCGTGGACTGGCTGGCCCTTTTTGCGGCGCGCCATGTCACGCTTTCAGGACGAATTGCGGCGCGCTTCTGCCAAACGCGCCGCAGGAAAGCAAATCTCAGAGGTACTCGTTCTTGAGAACGCGCTTCTCGTTGCGCTTGTAGCTGGCAGAGCGGAACGGATGGTCGTGGAGGTGGGCCGCGAACATGCGGTCGATCCACTGCACGTTCTTGAAGACGCGCTTAGAGCGCAGCAGCGTGAACGGCGCGATCTTGCGCAAAGCGTGTTCTTCGTTGAACTCGGACACCGCGAGCAGCTCGCCGTTCCACGGGTTGGAGCCGTCGACCGCGATATCGTCGAGATAGAACGGGACGATCGGAAGATAGTGATCGGCCGGGCCGTCGAGCATCGGCATCGCTGCCTTGGTCGAGGAGTAGTAGTCGACATCGACAGCCACGAAACCGAGCGGCGCGTCGGGGCTGAGCGTCTTCACGAAGTCCGGGATGGTCTTGGCGACGTCGCCGATGATGAGTTCGGCATTGGCCGGAAGATTGCGGCGCAGGCCTTCGAAATCGATCATCGGGAAATCGCCCTGCTGGAAGTGGCCGGGCAGGTCGCGGTAGTCGATCGCGGGCGGCATGCCGCTGCCGGCGTCGAAGCCGACGATGCGGAATTCGATGCCGGTTGCCTTCGTCGTCATCTCCGCAATGCGGCACATGTTGAGGAGACCGGCGCCGGAGGCGACGCCGAGTTCGACGAGGGTGACCTTCTTGTGGCCGTACTTCTTGGCGGCGTCCGCGGCGTAGAGGATTGGGAAGGCGTATTGCTGGCGCACGACGAGATCGAACTCGACCTTGGCGCGATACGTGCCGAACACGGCGACGAAGGCCGACAGGATGTTGAGGTGGAGCGGCTCGGTCAGCCGTTCGACCAGGACGCGGCGCAATTTCTCGCGCTGGCCGAGACGGCGCAGGATGTACCAGGGGGTGGCGGACGCTTTGGCGCGCGGCGCGGTGGCGATCCGATTCGGGACAGTTTGATCGACGGTGCTCATGGGAACAGGGAGTTGCAAACCCCATGCCCGCGGCGCGGCGTGCCAAATTGAAAAGCTAGTCTTCTTCCGGATCGGCGTCGGGCTTGGACAGGTCCTGCTGCACCCGCGACGACTTGAGGAGGGTTTCGATCTTCTCGGCCTCGGCGAAGGACTCGTCTTCGACGAAGCGGAGGTCGGGGGTGAACTTCAGGTCGATGCGGTGACCCATCTCGCCGCGCAGGAATTTGGCGTGGCGGTTGAGGGCGGCGACCACCTGTTTGGCATTCTTGCCGCCGAGCGGTTCGCAGAACACCGTCGCATGCCGCATGTCGGGCGACGGCTTCACCTGGGTGATGGTGATCGAGACCCCCGCGAGATCGGGATCGCGGATGTTGCCATCGCGCAGAACCTCGGCGAGCGTGTGACGCAGCATCTCACCGACCCGCAGCTGACGCTGCGTGGGGCCGGTGTTGCCGTGATGAGAGTGGGAAGTTCTGCGGTTCATGGCGACCGCGAATAGCGAATGGCGAATGGCGAATAGAAAACTACTCGCTATTCGCTGCTCGCCACTCGCCCTTTACAGAGCCCTTTGGATCGTCTGGACGTCGTAGCACTCGATCACGTCGCCCTTGTTCAGGTCGTGATAGCCGGCGAAGCCCATGCCGCATTCCTGGCCGGTCTGCACTTCGCGCACTTCGTCCTTGAAGCGCTTGAGGGTGGAGAGTTCGCCTTCGTGGATCACGACGTTGTCGCGGATCAGGCGGACCTTCGAACCGCGGCGCACGACACCTTCGGTGACGCGGCAGCCGGCGACCTTGCCGACCTTCGACACCATGAAGGTCTCGAGGATTTCCGCGTTGCCGAGGAAGGTTTCGCGAACCTCCGGCGCCAGCATGCCCGAGAGCACCGCTTTCACATCGTCCACGACGTTGTAGATGATGTTGTAGTAGCGGATTTCGACGCCATCGCGCTTCGCACGGTCGCGCACCTGATTGGCGGCGCGGACGTTGAAGCCGATGATCGCGGCACCGCTCGCCTGGGCGAGGATGACGTCGCTTTCGGTGATGCCGCCGACACCCGACTGCAGTATCTGCGCAGCAACCTCGTCGGTGCCGAGCTTGTCGAGTGCGCCGACGATGGCTTCAACCGAACCCTGTACGTCCGCCTTGATGACAAGGGGAAGCATGCGCTTCTCGCCGTCCTTGCGGGTCTGCAGCAGCTGGTCGAGCGTCTGACGCTGCGACGACACCTGACGCGCTTCGCGGCGTTTGCGGGCACGATATTCGGTGACCTCACGGGCGCGGCTTTCGGAATCGACGACGACGAACTCATCGCCCGCTTCCGGCACGCCGGAGAGACCGAGCACTTCGACCGGGGTCGAGGGGCCGGCGCTTTGCACGGTTTCGCCGCGATCGTTGACGAGCAGGCGGACGCGGCCGAATTCCGAACCGGCGACCAGAATGTCGCCCGTCTTCAGGGTGCCGCGCTCCACCAGCATGGTCGCAACGGCGCCACGGCCCTTGTCGAGCTTGGCTTCGACGACCGCGCCTTCGGCGGTGCGGTCCGGGTTTGCCTTGAGGTCGAGCAGTTCGGCCTGGAGCAGGATCGCTTCTTCGAGCTTGTCGAGGTTGGTGCCCTTGGTCGCGGACACTTCGACGGCGAGGGTTTCGCCGCCCATGTCTTCGACCTGGACTTCGTACTGCAACAGCTCCGTCTTCACGCGCGTCGGATTGGCGTCGCTTTTGTCGATCTTGTTGACGGCGACGATCATCGGAACACCCGCAGCCTTGGCATGCGCGATGGCTTCGACGGTTTGCGGCATGACGCCGTCGTCCGCGGCCACCACGAGGATGACGAGGTCGGTAACTTTCGCACCGCGCGCACGCATCGCGGTGAACGCGGCGTGGCCCGGCGTGTCAAGGAAGGTGATCTTCTGACCGCTCTTCAGCTGCACCTGATAGGCGCCGATGTGCTGGGTGATGCCGCCGGCTTCGCCCGACACGACGTCGGTCTTGCGCAGCGCATCGAGCAGCGAGGTCTTGCCGTGGTCGACGTGGCCCATGACGGTGACGACCGGCGGACGGGAAACCAGTTCTTCCGTTTCGTCATCGCCGCCCTTGAGGCCTTCGAGGACGTCAGACTCCGCAACACGCTTCACGGTGTGACCGAATTCGGCAGCCACAAGTTCCGCAGTGTCGGCGTCGATGATGTCGTTGGCGGTCGACATGTGGCCATTCTTCATCAGCACTTTGATAATTTCGACCGAGCGGCGGGCCATGCGGTTGGCGAGTTCGGCGACGGTGATCGTTTCCGGCACCACGACTTCGCGCGGACCGGCAGGCCCGGCCTGGATCGGCGCACCCTTGGCGCGCTGCAGCTTGCGGTGGAACGAAGCGACCGAACGCACGCGTTCGTCATCGTCGGACAGCGCACGGGTGACCGTGAGCTTGCCGCGGCGGCGTTCGCCCTCGCCCTTCTTGACGACCGGCGCTTTGACCGGCGCCTTGCCGAGGCCCTTCTTGGCCGATGTCTCTTCTTCTTCCTCCGCCACCAGCTTGCGGACGACGCGCGGCGCGACGTTGGCCGGCGCGGACACCGTGACCGTGCTCTTCGCAGCAGCCGGGGCGGCAGCCGCCTCTTCTTTCTTGGTGCGGCGGGCGAGTTCTTCTTCCGCGTGTTTGCGCGCTTCTTCTTCGGCGCGCTTGCGGGCTTCTTCTTCAGCCTTGCGCTTCTCGGAGGCGATACGCTCCTGGCGCAGACGCTCTTCTTCGATGGCGCGGAGGCGGGATTCTTCTTCGGCGCGCTTGCGGGCCTCTTCCTCGTAGACGCGGGCGCTTTCCAGCGCGGCACCGCGACGGGCTTTTTCTTCGTCCGTCAGCTGACGGAGCACGACACCCGGGCGCGGTGCAGCCGGACGCGGCGGCGTCGGCGCGGTTTCCGCAACGGGCGCAGCCGTCACCTTCGTCTCAGCCGGGCGCGGCGCAGCCTTGACGGGCGCCGGCGGCTCACCACCAACGCGCGCCGTGCGCTTCTTCTCGACCACAACGGCCTTGGTACGGCCGTGGCTGAAGCTCTGCTTCACGGTCGAGGTCTCTGTCTTCTTCAGTGACAGAGGAGCGCGCGCGGGGCGCGATGTATCATTGCTATCGGTCATCCAACACTTTCGTCCGGGGCAGGCCTTTCGCCCACCGCTGGTTTTTCATCCAGCCGGAAGCCCGAAAGGCGTCCAGCGTCCACAATCAGCCGTTCAGCAAGCGGCCCCGGTTTGAGGGCGGCATGTATCACATTCTCGCGCCCCAAGGCCAAGCTCATTTCGGCGGCTGTCAGCGGTGCGATCACCGCCAATTCGATGTCGCGCGACTTTGCCGCGCCGACCAGTTTTCGCCGCCCATCGGCGGCGCCATCCGACGCTTCAACCAGAAGGGCAGGTGGCAGTTTTGTATCAAACGAGCGGATCACGCTGTCGAAACCCAGCACGATGTTGCCAGCCTTACGGGCAATCCCGAGACTGCCCTGGATGCTCACAACCAGTTGGCGAACCACGGTATCCGCAAGATTGGCGGCTGGTTTCACGGCGCGTTTTGCCGATTTGGAAAATGCGTTCTTCGCAATCGCGGTGGCGAGCGACTTTGCATCGGCGCTCACCCACATGCCGCGACCCGGCAGCTTTACGGCCACATCGGGCACCACTTCGCCATCCGGGGAGACGACGAAGCGGATGAGGTGCGCTTCGCTGCGCACCTCTCCCGAGACGATGCACTTGCGTGCACGGCCGGTGTCGTCGTCGTCGTGGATGGCGAGCGCCTGCGTCAAGCGACCGTTTCTCCTTCGGTTTCTTCCACCTCTTCAGCGACCTCTTCCTGCGGAAGGTCGGCTTCGCTGATCCAGCCCGCCTTCACGCGCGCCTTCATGATGATGAGGTTGGCGTCGTCGGCCGTGAGGTTGAAGCCTTCCAGCGCACCGGGAACGCGGATGCGCTCCTTGTCCTTGCCCTGCTCGTAATAGCCGAGCAGATCGTCGGTGGCGCAGCCGGCAAGATCTTCGAGCGTCTTGACGTCGTGCTCGCCGAGCGCAACCGCCATCGCAGCGGTGACGCCATCGACATCGACAACATCGTCATCGACACCGAGTTCGCGGCGCTTGTCGTCAAGCTCCTTGTTCTTGGCTTCGATGTGCTCGACGGCGCGGGTCTGCAGCTCCTGCGCGGTCTCTTCGTCGAACCCTTCGATCGCGGCGAGTTCGTCGAGCGGCACGTAGGCGACGTCTTCGACCGACGCGAAGCCTTCGGAGGCGAGCAGCTGGGCAACCGTTTCGTCGACGTCCATCGCTTCCATGAAGAGCGAGGTGCGTTCGGCAAATTCCTTCTGGCGGCGCTCCGACTCTTCCTGCTCGGTGAGGATGTCGAGCTGCCAGCTGGTGAGCTGCGAGGCGAGGCGCACGTTCTGGCCGCGGCGGCCGATGGCGAGCGAGAGCTGCTCATCCGGCACCACGACTTCGGTGCGGTGCGTGTCTTCGTCGAGCACGACCTTGGTCACTTCCGCCGGGGCGAGCGCGTTGACGATGAAGGTCGCCGGATCGTTGTTCCACGGAATGATGTCGATGCGCTCGCCCTGCAGTTCCTGCACGACGGCCTGCACGCGCACGCCGCGCATGCCGACGCAGGCGCCGACCGGATCGATGCTGCTGTCTTTGGAGATCACGGCGATCTTGGCGCGGCTGCCAGGATCGCGCGCGACGGCGCGGATCTCGATGATGCCGTCATAGATTTCCGGCACTTCCTGCGCGAACAGGCGGACCATGAACTGCGGATGGCTGCGCGAGAGGAAGATTTGGGGGCCCCGCGCTTCCTTGCGCACGTCGTAGATATAGGCGCGGATGCGATCGCCGGTGCGGAACGACTCGCGCGGGATCATCTCATCGCGGCGGACGACGCCTTCGGCGCGGCCGAGATCGACGGTGACGGAGCCGAACTCCGCACGCTTGACGATGCCGTGCACGATCTCGCCGACGCGGTCTTTGTATTCTTCGTACTGACGCTCACGCTCGGCATCGCGCACCTTCTGCACGATAACCTGCTTGGCGTTCTGTGCGCTGACGCGGTTCAAATCCACCGGCGGCAGCGTTTCGGCAATGATGTCGCCGACCTGCGCTGCCGGATTGCGCGCGCGGGCATCGGCAAGGCTGATCTCGATCTTGTCGTTCTCCACCAGCTCCACGACGTGGAGATAGCGCGAGACGTGGGTTTCGCCGGTGCGCGGATCGATCTCGACCTTGATCTCGTTTTCGCTGCCGTAGTGGGCTTTGGCTGCGCGTTGCAGCGCCTCTTCCATGGCGGCGAGGACGACCGATTTGTCGATCGACTTGTCACGCGCGACGCTGTCGGCGATTTGCAGGAGTTCAGCCCTGTTGGCGGCGATACCGTTTGCCATTTGTGTGTCCCAAATCTCCTTTGAACGCTGTCGGCGTCAGGCCGAGGCTTCTTTCTTGTGCTTTCTGGACTTCAGATCTTCGTCGATGAGCTTGTCGGTCAGGACGAGTTTGGCTTCCGCCACCTGGCGGAAGGGAAACTGGATGCGCGCACCCTGTACCTGAATGACGACATCTGTGCCGTCGAGGCCAAGCAAGGTGGCGCGGAATCTTTTGCGGCCATCAAGGGGCGCCGTGAGATCGATCTTCGCCTCATGGCCGGACCAGCGCGCGAAATCCATCAGGCGCGTGAGCGGGCGGTCGATGCCGGGCGACGAAACCTCGAGATTGAACTCGCCCTCGATCGGATCGTCTTTTTCGAGGAAGTCGAGCAGCGCGTGGCTCAGTTCGGTGCAGCCTTCGACATCCATCGTGCCGTCGGGGCGTTCCGCCATCACCTGCAACGTCTTGGTCTGACCGCCCATCAAACGCAGACGCACAAGCCGGAAACCCGCAGCCTCGATGGCCGGGGTCAGGATCGGTTCCAGATGCGACAGCGCAGAAATAATGAGCGGCGTTCCTTCAGGCGTTTTTCCATGGCTTTGGGCCGCGGCGGTTCGTTGGAACCGCCACACAACAGTA
>DATAHD010000664.1:0-9932 GCA_036263395.1 Rhizomicrobium sp.
GCTCGAAATTCTCTCCGAGTATCAGGTCACCGTTCCGGAGATCGGCACCATCGCGGCCAAGGTGCCGCCGATCGTGATCCTCACCTCCAACAATGTGCGCGAGCTGGGCGACGCCCTGAAGCGCCGCTGTCTGCATCTGCACATCGGTTTTCCCGAGCAGGCCCGCGAACAGCGCATCGTCCGTGCTCGCGTGCCCGATGTCGGTCAGGCCCTGCTGGAGCAGATCGTTCAGTTCGTCGATCAGGTGCGCAATGAGAAGCTGCGCAAGCCGCCATCCATCAGCGAGACCGTCGATTGGGCGCGCACGCTCGTCCTGCTGCACGCCGATGTGCTGGATCCCAAGATCGTGCACGACACGCTCGGTGTTCTGCTCAAGCGGCAGAGCGACATCACGGAGATTGCCGACAAGCTGGATGAGCTGCTGGTCGATGCCCGCACCCAGGGGCAGGGCAGCTAGCCGGTGGAACGGGTTCTCGCCGCTTTCGTTCGCGCGCTGAGAGCCGCCGGCTCGCCGGTCTCGACTGCCGAGACCATCGACGCCGTGAAGGCCGTCGCCTTCGTCGGCTATGGCGACCGGCAGGTTTTGAAAGACACACTGGGCGCGGTGCTGGCGAAGTCGGAAGACGAAAAGCTCACGCACGACGCGCTGTTCGAACTCTACTTCAACCGCGAAACCCCGCCGCCGGGCGCGCTCGAAGAAGAGCGCGAACAGGGTGAAGGCGTCGAGGGCGATTTCGACCTCGACGTCGAGGCCCTGATGAACCTCGCCGCCAATGGCGGCCAGAACGCCGCCGCAGCCATCGAGCAAGCCGCTGCTGCCTCCGGCGCGGAGAGCATCCGCTTCGGGACACAAGTCCCGCACTTCGTCCGCCGCACGTTGCAGACGCTCGGCGTCGATCACCTCGACCAGCGCATTCTCGAACGGCTGCAGCAGCCGGGCGGGGGTGCCGAAGGCGACAAGCCCACCCGCGCCATGATGCTGGCGCGTGAGACCTTGCAGAAGCTCGCCCGCCAGCAGGTGCAGCGGTACTTCGAGGTCTATGGGAAAAGCGCGACCGAGAACTTCATGAACGACATCGTCGCCAACCGCTCGATCGACAAGCTCGGTGCCCACGACGAAGCCCGCATGAAGACGCTGGTCGCGAAACTCGCCAAGCGCCTCGCCGACCGCCACTCGCGTCGCCGCCGCATGAAGGATCGCGGCTCGCTCGACGTCCGCAAAACCATTCGCCGCGCCACTGCGCACGACGGTGTGCCGTTCGACGTCGTGTGGAAGGTGAAGAAGCGTGACCGGCCGAAGATCATCGTGTTGTGCGATGTCTCCGGCTCTGTCGCCCGCTATGTCGGCTTCCTTCTGATGCTGCTCTATGCGCTGCACGAGAAGGTCGCCGATCTGCGCGCCTTCGCCTTCTCCGCCCATCTGGTCGATGTCGATGACGATCTGCGCGATAACGATGTCGATGACGCCATGACGAAGATCGTGCGCCGCGTCGGCGGCTCGACCGACTACGGCAAGGCACTGTCTGATCTGACGGAGGATCACCCCACCGCCATCGACCGCCGCACCACCGTCCTCATCCTCGGCGACGCCCGCTCCAACTACGGCAACCCGCGCCTCGACCTCTTCCGCGAACTCGCAGACCGCTCAAAGCGCATCGTCTGGCTGAACCCGGAAATGCCTGCCCTCTGGGGCTACGGCGACAGCGTCATCGAACAATACCGCCCGTTCTGCACCACACTCACCCACTGCGCGACCGTGGTCGACATCGAACGCGCCATCGACGACATTTTGAAAGCGTACGATTGATGCGCTCTCATCGGGTTGTTGACGCGGCGGGAATTGGGTCTGAAAGGGGCGCACTTGTGGCCCCGCACCAACTGCGCCATTACGGCGGCAGGTTTTTCCAAGGGAGGTTCTTATGAAGATCGACAATACAGTTTCCGCCGTGGTCACCGGCGGTGCATCCGGCCTCGGCAAGGCAAGCGCCATGGCGCTGGCCAGCGCCGGTGTGAAGGTTGCCATTTTCGACATCAACGCCGATGCCGGTGAGAAGGTCGCCAAGGAAATCGGCGGCGTGTTCTGCAACGTGAACATCCTCGACGAAGCCAGCGCACTCGCCGGTTTCGAGAAGGCTCGTGCGGCCCATGGTCAGGAGCGCGTGCTGGTGCACTGCGCGATGACCGCCCGCCGTGGCAAGACACTCGCCTTCGACAAGGAAAGCCGCAGCTACAAGCGCACGCCGACCGAAGACTACGCATTCGGCGTCGCCGGCATCCTGACCGCCAGCTATCGCATGGCATCGATTGCGGCCGAAGGCATGGCCAGCCTTCCAGCGCTGGAAGACGGCGAGCGCGGCCTGATCGTTCTCACCGCCTCGGTTGCGGCGCAGGACGCGCAGATCGGCCAGGTGATCTACGGCTCGGCCAAGGCCGGCGTGAACGGCCTCGTCCTGCCGATGGCGCGCGACATGATGGATGTCGGCATCCGCGTGAACTCGATCATGCCCGGCATCTTCGCGACGCCGCTCATGCTCGGTGCGCCGCAGAACGTGCTCGACAGCCTCGCGGCATCGGTGCCGTTCCCCAAGCGTCTCGGCAAGCCGGAAGAGTTCGGCAGCCTCGTGCTCGAGCTGACGCGCAACACCTACTTCAACGGCCAGTGTCTCCGCCTCGACGGCGCGATCCGCATGGCGCCGCGCTAGAGGTCATTCACATGAGCGCGTTCAAAGACAATCTGCTCGCCGGCAAGACGGCGTTCGTTGCAGGTGGCACCAGCGGCATCAATCTGGGCATTGCGAAGCGTTATGCCGAGCTTGGCGCCAACGTCGTCGTCGCCGGCCGCAATCCGGAGAAGGCACAGGCCGCGGCTGCCTCCATCGGCCCAAATGCTCTCGGTATGTCCTGCGATGTGCGCGACTACGCCGCTATCCGCGGCGGGTTGGAGCAGGCGGTAGCGAAGTTCGGCCCGCTCGACATCGTCATATCGGGCGCCGCGGGCAACTTCGTCGCCCCGGCGCTTGGCATGTCGGCCAACGGTTTTCGCACCGTGGTCGACATCGATCTCAACGGGACGTTTAACGTGTTCCGCGCGTGCTACGACCTGCTACGCCGTCCTGGCGCATCGCTGATCGCGATCACCGCCGGTCAAGCTGTGAACCCGTCGATGATGCAGGCCCATGTCTGCGCGGCGAAGGCCGGTATCAACCAGCTCATCCGCGTGCTTGCGATGGAATGGGGACCGTCTGGCGTCCGCGTCAACGGCATCTCTCCCGGCCCCATCGCCAACACCGAAGGCATGGCGCGCCTCGCACCGACGGCTGCGGCGGAGAAGGCGATCACCTCGCGTATCGCACTTCGCCGGTATGGCGAGGTCGAAGAGGTGGCCGAAAGTGCGGTCTTCCTCGTCAGCGATTCCGCCCGCTACGTCACCGGCACGATCCTGGACTGCGATGGCGGTTCGCAGCTTGGCGACGCCCGCGACCGCAACACCGAGCAGGGGCTCGGCTAAGCAGCCGCTTCAAATACCTGCGGCGACGCCACTGCGTCGCCGTCGGAACTCCCTTCCGTTTACGGCGTTTATGCTCGTTAACGGAGGGGCTCTGTGAGGGACAAGGTCGATACCACTGCCGCGCCATTCGCCTTTCTGGCGGGTGACAGCGAGATGGCTCGCCTCATCCGGAATTTTGACTGGTCATCGACGCTTGGCCCCATAGCGGGCTGGCCGCTTAGTCTCAAGACCACCGTCGGATTGATGCTGCACTCGCCGGTGCCGCTGGTCCTCCTTTGGGGGCCGGACGGCATCATGCTCTACAATGACGCTTATGGCGTGTTCGCGGGCAACCGGCATCCCAGCCTCCTCGGCAGCAAGGTTCTGGAAGGCTGGCCGGAGGCGGCAGACCTGAACAGCCATGTCATGGCCGTTGGCCTGGCTGGTGGGACACTCGAATACAAAGACCGCGAGCTTGTCCTCAACCGCCGCGGGACGCCGGAAACCGGGTGGATGGATCTGTTCTACTCCCCGGTCATCGCCGAGGACGGCAAGCCGGGTGGTGTCATCGCCGTGGTGGTGGAAACCACCGAGCGTGTGCTGGCGCGCCGCGCCGCCGTGGCGCAGGGCGAACGGCTTTCGCAAATGTTCGAAGATGCGCCCGGCTTCATGGCCCAGCTTGATGGGCCTGAACATATCTTCGTCTTCACGAACGCGGCGTACCGGCAACTCGTCGCGCACCGCGATGTAATTGGCAGAAGCGTGCGCGAAGCTCTACCCGAACTCGTGGGACAGGGCTTCTTCGAGCTTCTCAGCACCGTCTACAATAGCGGCGAAGCCTTTCGCGGCCATGCGGTCCCAGCGACCATCCTGCGTACACCGGGTGCACCGCCTGAGCAGCGCTTACTCGATTTCATCTATCAGCCGGTGCGCGATGCCTCGGGTGCCGTTGTCGGAATTTTTGTGGAGGGTACCGACGTCACGGAGAGCGAGCGCTCCGCGGCTGCCTTGCGCGAAAACGAAGCGCGGCTTGCTTTTCTCGACCGCCTGGGGCGCGCGACGTCGGAGAGCCACGACGCGGATGCTATCCTGTCCATCACGACGAAGCTGGTAGGTGAGCATCTTGGTGTTTCCATCTGCGCCTATGCGGATATGGATGCGGATCAGGATGGCTTCACCATTCGGGGCGATTGGGCTGCGCCGGGCTCGACCAGCATTGTCGGTCACTACAGCCTCATCGATTTTGGCCGCAAGGCGGTGGAAGAGCTCGGTGCCGGGCGTCCTCTTATTGTCAACGACAACGATGCCGAACTTGCGCCCGAGGAAGCTGCGCGATTTCAGGCGATCGGCGTTGGCGCAACCATCTGCATGCCGCTCATCAAGGAAGGCCGCCTGACCGCGCTGATGGCGATTCATCACAAGGCGGCGCATCTTTGGACTGAGCAAGAACTCGCTACGATCCGTGAGGTCACGGAGCGCTCATGGGCGCATATCGAGCGTGTTCGGGACGAAGTCGCGCACCAGGAAAGCGCGGAACGCCTGCGGCTTGCAGCGTCTGCGGCGCAGATCGGCACCTACGACTTCAGTCCGGTTACCGGCGCGCTTCAGTGGGACGATCGCTGCAAAGAGCTTTTCGGATTACCGCCGGATGCCGAGGTCGACTACGGCGTTTTCCTAGCGGGTCTGCATCCCGAAGATCGTGAGGAAACCGATCTGGCCGTGCAGCGCGCGCTCAACCCCACCATCGCAGAGCCGTACGACGTCGAATACCGTACGATCGGGCTTCAGGATGGCGTGGAGCGATGGATCAATGCGACAGGTCACGCCTTCTTTGAAGACGGTGTCGCCGTTCGCTTCATTGGCACTGTACTCGACATCTCCACGCAGAAAGCGGCCCAAGAGCAGTTACGCGCGAGCGAAGCGCAGTTTCGCACGCTGGCGCAGGCGATGCCAAACCACGTATGGACCTCACCGCCGGACGGCCAACTCGATTGGTTCAACCATCAGGTCTACGCCTACACAGGCATGCCGGAAGGATCGCTCAATGGCGACGGCTGGGCCAGCGTCGTGCATCCGGAGGACCTTCCTGCATCAGGCAATCGCTGGATGGCGTCAGTCGCCACTGGTGAGACGTACGAGGCGCAGCTTCGTCTTCGCCGCTTCGACGGCATGTGGCGCTGGCATCTCGCGCGTGCGGTGCCGACCCGGAACGTCGCCGGTGAAGTGACGGGCTGGATCGGCACCAACACCGACATTCAGGACCAGACCGAAGCCGCCGCTGCACTAGCCGATATCAACGCCGTGCTGGAACAACGCGTCGAGGAGCGCACCGGCCAGCTCCGCCAGGCTGAAGAGGCACTGCGTCAGGCGCAGAAGATGGAAGCGGTGGGGCAGCTCACGGGCGGCATCGCACATGACTTCAACAATCTTCTGCAGGGTATCAGTGGCGCGCTCGACCGTGTGCATCATCGCATTGCCGCGGGCCGGGCTCAGGAGGCGGATCGCTTCATCAAGGCGGCGATGGAATCGGCTAACCGCGCTGCCGCGTTGACGCACCGCCTGCTGGCGTTCTCGCGGCGACAGACCCTGGACCCGCGGCCGACCGATACCAACCGCCTGATCGGCGGCTTGGAAGAACTCATAACCCGCACCATGGGACCGAATGTGGCGGTCGAAGTGGTAGGAGCCGTCGGGCTGTGGCCGATCCTGGTCGACCCTTCTCAACTCGAGAACTCCCTGCTGAATCTTTGTATCAACGCGCGCGATGCGATGCCGTCTGGCGGCAAGCTCACGGTCGAGACCGCCAACAAATGGCTCGACGATCGCGCGGCGCGCGAGCGCGATATTCCACCGGGCCAGTACGTTTCTCTTTGCGTGACCGATACGGGCACGGGCATGACGCCGGAGGTGATCGCGCGCGCGTTCGATCCGTTCTTCACAACGAAGCCATTGGGGCAGGGCACCGGCCTCGGTCTCTCCATGATCTATGGCTTTGTGCGTCAGTCCGGTGGTCAGGTCCGCATTTACTCCGAGATCGATAAGGGCACGACCATGTGCCTCTATTTCCCGCGCTATGTCGGTGAGATCGTCGAGGATATCGCCACGGGCGATGAACATTCAGAGCGCGGTTTCGGCGAAACGGTGCTCGTGGTCGACGACGAGCCGACGGTGCGCATGCTGCTCACCGAAGTGCTGACGGAGAGCCACTATCGCGTGCTGGAGGCGATGGATGGTCCCTCGGCGCTGCGGGTCCTGGAGAGCAAGCAGGGGATCGATCTGCTGATCACCGACGTCGGGCTCCCCGGCGGCATGAACGGCCGCCAGCTTGCCGATGCAGCCCGCGTTCTCAGAACCGATCTGAAAGTTCTCTTCATCACCGGCTATGCGGAAAACGCTGTGGTTGGCAACGGCCATCTCGATCCGGGAATGGAGATTCTCGCCAAGCCTTTCGCGATGTCCTCGCTCGCGAACAAAGTGCGCGAGATGCTCGAGGTCTGACTGCCACCAAAAAGGAAAGGGCGCGGCTCGACACCGCGCCCTTCGCATTTCTCAGATCAGCCTCAAGCGGCGAAGCGTGCCAGACGGCCGTTAATGATCTCGTCGGCTTCGCGCATGATGCGGTCGATCAGCTCCTTCACCGTCGGGATGTCGTGGATCAGGCCCGCGACCATGCCGCAGCTCCAGCCGCCGGCGTCCATTTCGCCATTGACGAGAATGCGCGGATAGACGCCCGCAACCTCTGCTGCGATGTCGGCGAAGGTGAGCGAGGCGCCCTTTTCCTTCTCGGTCGCAAGCAGCTTCTCGACCCCCTTGTTCGTCAGCACGCGCTCGGTGTTGCGCAGCGGGCGCATGATCAGGCGGGTATCGAGTTCGCTGGCGTTGACGAGCGCTTGCTTCACGTTGTCATGGATCGGCGCTTCCTTCGTCGCCATGAAACGTGTGCCCATGTTCATGCCTTCCGCGCCCATCGCGAGCGCCGCAACCAGCGAGCGGGCGTCGGCCATGCCACCGGAGGCGACAAACGGAATCTTCAGCTCCTCAGCCGCGCGCGGCAGCAGGATGAAGTTCGGCACGTCGTCTTCGCCCGGATGGCCGCCGCATTCGAAACCATCAACGCTGATCGCATCGCAACCGATGCCTTCGGCTTTCAGCGAATGGCGGACGGAGGTGCACTTATGGATCACCTTGATGCCGTTTTCCTTCAGCACCGGCAGCCACTTCTGCGGATTGTTGCCGGCGGTCTCCACGATCTTCACGCCGCCGTCGATGATCGCCTTGATCAGGCCGGGATAGTCCGGCGGCGTGACAGCCGGCAGGAAGGTCAGGTTCACACCGAACGGCTTGCTAGTCATTTCGCGGCAGCGGGCAATCTCATTGGCGAGCTTCTCCGGCGTGCCCTGGGTCAGGCCGGTGATGATGCCGAGGCCGCCGGCTTCGGAGACTGCCGCCGCCATCTCGGCAAAACCCACGTAATGCATGCCACCCTGGATGATGGGATGTTCGATGCCAAAGAGTTCGGTGATGCGTGTCTTCACGGGTGCCCCTCAGGTTGTTTCCGGCCGCAGCATACGCAACCCGGCCCGCTCTGCCACTGCCTAGATCACCGCGCCTGCCGCAGCGGCGCAAAAGAAAAGGGCGGCGGCCCTGGGCAGGCCGCCACCCTTCTCGGAAGGCTTGCGCCTTCGTTCCTTAGAACTTCACGCCAAGTCGCAGACCGAAGGTGCGCGGTGCGTAGTAGGCGAAGTTGTCCGGCTCGAGGGCTTGTTGGCCCAACGTGACCGACTGCAGGCCGTCGTTGGAGATGACGTTCTTGTCCTCGAGGTTGTTGACGAACGCCTCGGCCTTATACATCTCGTCCGGGCTCTCCCAGGTCACGTGAATGTTGGTCTGGGTGTAGGAGCCCTGCGACACGATGTTGTCGGGGATGAAGTCCACGCGGCCGGAGAAGTACGCGTCCACGCGCGGCGTGATCGTGCCGACATCGGTGTCGAACGTGTACTGAGCACCGAGGTTGAAGCTGTAGGGCGGCGTCTGGTTCAGGTTGTTGCCCTTGAAGTTGCAGAGCGTGCCACCAGTCGGCGTACCGTTCGACTGCCAGGTGCAACCCATCGACACGGGCGCCGGAACGATACGCGCTTCGGTCGTGATGTACTGACCGTAGTGTGCGCTCGTCAGCGTCAGCGTCGCATTGATCTGCATCTTGTCGATCGGCGAAAGCGTCAACTCCGTTTCGAGGCCGTTCACCTGGGTCAGGCCGTTGACGTTGTTGATACCCGAATGCGTGCTGTCTTGGATGAAGACCTGAAGGTTCTTGATCTCCTCGTGATAGCCCGCGACGTTCAACTGCGCCCGGTCATCCCAGAAGGTCGATTTGAAGCCGCCTTCATACGACCACATCGTTTCCGGGTTGTAGACGTTGGCGAGGCCGATGATGTTGCCGCCCGCGAGGTAACCGCGCGAAGCCGACCCATAGACCATCAGATCCTCGTCGACCTGATAGGCGAGGCCGAACTTGCCCGTCGTCTGCGCCCAGGACTTGGAGAACGGCCCCTGGAACACGCCGCAGCTGCCGCCGCAAGCGAAGGGCAGCTGGTAGTCGAGGTAGTTGTAGCCGTACTTCTTGTCGTGGCTGTAGCGCAGACCCAGCGTGATCGTCAGCGGGATGCCTGTCGACATCTTGCCGAGGTCCAAATCCAACTGGCCGAACGGGGCATAGGATTCAGTCTTGGTGTTGCCGTGGCTGAGGAAGTTGAACGCGTCGAAGATACCCGGCAGCGGGAACGTGTCGTTCAAACCCGAGTCCGAGTAGGCGAAGTCTTCATAGTTGTCCGACCAGAAGTAGTAAAAGCCGGCGATCCATTTCAGCGGGCTCGAGTCGTCGTTCGACGCGAGGCGCGCTTCTTCGGAGATCTGGTGCTGTTTCAGGATCCACGGGTCGCCCAGTGCCATCGGCAGGTTCGAACCGTCGCCGTCGCTGACCTGGCTCACGTCGCTGGTGCTGATCGCCGTCTGCGAGGTGAAGGTCGCCCAATCCCAATGGACGTTGAACGTCGCGCTGTAGAGCGCCAGCGTGTTGTAGGCGCTTTCCGGTGCGTCGTGACAGACCGTGCGTGCCTTGTAGCGTGCCGCCGTGCTGAAGTCGCACGCCGAGCCCGCCGGAATCGGTGTGGCACCGGTCATGTAACGTGTCGGCACCTGGTACCAGGTGGTGTTCGGCGAGACGATGTCGTTGTTGTGGTTGACGCTCGCCTGAAGCAGCAGGTCGGCGTTGTCGGTCATCTTCCAGAGGATCTGGCCGCGGATCGAGTAGAAGTCCTGCGCATTGAGGCGATGGTTCGCCGTCGGCGCGGTGGACAGGTTCTTGGTGTAGGGATCGTGTTGCGCCCATACGCCTGTCAGACGGAACGAGAGATCGTCCTCATCGAAGATCGGGCCGGTGAGGTAA
>DATAHD010000665.1:0-8957 GCA_036263395.1 Rhizomicrobium sp.
CAAGAGCTGGGATGAGTTTGCAGCGCCTGGCGCGCCGCCGCTCGATTTCGTTTTCACCGTTTGCGACAACGCCGCCCATGAAGTGTGCCCGATCTGGCCCGGCCAGCCGATGACGGCGCATTGGGGCGTACCCGATCCGGCGGCGGTGCAAGGCAGCGAAGCGGATATCGCGGAGGCGTTTCGCGATGCGTTTCAAAGACTGCAACGGCGGATCGAACTGTTCGCAAACCTTCCAGTGAAAAGTCTCGACCGCATGTCGCTCAAAAAGCGCCTCGACGAGATCGGCACACAAGCGGACGAGAAGGCCAAGGCGTGATCGCGCGCCGTCTCACCGCCGAAGCGCTGGGCACGGCGTTCCTGCTTGCGGCCGTCGTCGGCTCTGGTGTGATGGGTGAGCGTCTCGCGGACGGCAATGTTGCCGTTGCGCTGCTTGCCAACACGCTTGCGACGGGTGCAGCGCTCGTGGTGTTGATCTCGATCTTCGGGCCGGTGAGCGGCGCGCATTTCAATCCGGCGGTGACGCTGTTCTTTGCCTTGCGCCGCGAGATATCGGTGCCGCATGGCACGCTCTATATCGGGGTGCAGATCGCAGGGGCCGTTGCCGGCGTGTGGGCGGCGCATGCGATGTTCGCGATGCCGATATGGGAAGTCTCCGCCAAGCTGCGTGATGGACCGGCGCAAGCGTGGGCGGAGTTTGTCGCGACCTTCGGGTTGCTGCTGACGATTGCCGGCGCGGTGCGATTTGCGCCCGAGCGGACGGCGGTCCTCGTTGGGCTCTACATCGTCGCGGCTTACTGGTTCACGGCATCGACATCGTTCGCCAATCCCGCCGTCACCCTGGCGCGTGCGCTGAGCGACAGCTTCGCCGGTATCGCGCCGCATTCCGTGCCGATGTTCATCGCGGCGCAGTTGGCCGCGGTTGTTCCGGCGTATGGGCTGGATCGCTGGTTGTTTCGGGGTGCGAGCGCGGTGGCGGTAGCTTCACCCGCTTCATCTTCCTAAATCAAAAAGGTCGTCATGGCCGCGTCGTCCCGTAGCGAAGCGTAGGGCGTACCGGCCACCCATTGCCTCGATGCGCGGAGTGGCTAACGGTCGAGCAACGGGCTTTCGCGGTTCACATCCATGAGCGCCGGATACAGATCGAGCCAATGCGGATTGTCTCGCTCGATCAGGTTGATCTTCCATTCGCGTTTGTAGCGTTTGATCGACGTCTCGCGCTGGATCGCTTCTTTCATGGTCGCGTGCCGCTCGTACCAAACCAGTTTGTGAAGGCCGTACTTTTTGGTGAAGCCTTCGCGCTTGTCTTCGCGATGCTCCGTTACGCGGCCGGGCAGCCAGCTTGTGACACCGGTGTAGATCGTGCCGTGACGTTTGTTCGCCATCATGTAGACGGCGATGAAGACATTGGAGGAGTTCTCGGTGACCACCGGTTTTGCCTCTGTTATGGCCGCGATGAGGCTTAAGCGGTGGGCAGGGAGTCAATGGGTGGCCGGTACGCCCTTCGCTGCGCTACGGGTCGACCGGCCATGACGGGATTTAGAGGGAGGGGGGGGATTATAGGGGGAGGGTGAGGGGCTGTGGCGGGTGCCTGCTCGTTAGGCAGCTCTGGAGCTTTGGGAGCGGGTGGCGGCTCGCCCAAGCGCCCCACTTTAGGAACCGTCGCAATCTTGCCTTGGTAAACCCATATTAACCTTGGAAGCGTTGAATCTGTGTGATTCCGAGGGGTGTTTTTGCCCGGTCGGATGGGCTAAACGCACCCCTTTCCGGGGCGGCAGAAGCCCCCTGCAGCAAGGCTCCGGCGGAAACGCCGACCTTAGAGAGACATGACCAGCCAACCCCTCAGTACCCGCGCCCAGGCCTCCAACGAGGTCATGGAACGCACCTCCTTTCTGTTCGGCACCAATGCGGCGTTCATCGAGGCGATGTACGCGCAGTATCTCGAGAACCCCGATGCGGTGGACGAGAGCTGGGCGGCCTATTTCGCCGAGCTGGGCCAGCAGGACCTTTCCCCCACCCAGGTCGGCCGCGGGCCGGAATGGCAGCGCGACAGCAAGCCGGACCTGGCCAACGGCGAGCTGGTCGGCGCCCTGACCGGGCAGTGGCCGGAGAAGAGCGGTGGGATGCGCGAGAGCGACAGCCGCGCCGCCACCCACAAATCCATCCGCGCCATCCAGATGGTGCGCGCCTATCGCGTGATCGGCCACCTGGCCGCCGATCTCGACCCGCTCAAGCTGAACCCCAAGCCGGCCCAGCCGCAGCTCGACCCCGCCTTCTATGGCTTCACCAACGGGGCGATGGACGAGCCGGTGTTCCTGGACGGCGTTCTCGGCATGCAGTCGGCGACGCCGCGGCGGATCGTGGATCTTCTGAAGAAGACCTATAGCGGCCGCATCGGCTACGAGTTCATGCACATCAACGATCCGGAGCAGAAGGACTGGCTGCAGCGCCGGATCGAAGGCCCGGACAAGGAGATCACCTTCACGCCCGAGGGCAAGAAGGCGATCCTCAACAAGCTGATCGAGAGCGAAGGCTTCGAGAAGTTCGCAGGCCTGCGTTTCCTCGGCACCAAGCGCTTCGGCCTGGACGGCGGCGAAGCCGTGGTCCCGGCGCTGGAGCAGATCATCAAGCGCGGCGGACAGCTGGGCGTGCAGGAGATCGTGCTCGGCATGGCACATCGCGGGCGCCTCAACGTGCTCGCCAACGTGATGGGCAAGCCGTATCGCCAGATCTTCCACGAATTCCAGGGCGGCGCCGCCAAGCCGACGGAAGTCGAAGGTTCGGGCGACGTGAAGTATCACCTCGGCGCCTCGTCGGACCGCGAGTTCGACGGCCAGAAGGTGCATCTGTCGCTGACCGCCAACCCCTCGCATCTCGAAGCCGAAGACGGCGTCGTGCTGGGCAAAGCACGCGCCAAGCAATATCAGCTGAACGATACGGCCGAGCGCATTGCGGTTCTGCCGCTGTTGCTGCACGGCGATGCGGCGTTCGCGGGCCAGGGCGTCGTTGCCGAGTGCTTTGCGATGAGCGGCACCAAGGGCTTCAAGACCGGCGGCACGATCCATGTCGTGATCAACAACCAGATCGGCTTCACCACGGCGCCGATCTATTCGCGTTCTTCGCCGTACTGCACCGATGTGGCGCTGATGGTGCAGGCGCCGGTGTTCCATGTGAACGGCGACGATCCGGAAGCGGTGGTGCATGTCGCGCGCATCGCGACGGAATTCCGCCAGAAATTCCACAAAGACGTCGTCATCGACATGTTCTGCTATCGCCGCTTCGGTCACAACGAGACCGACGAGCCGGCATTCACGCAGCCGTTGATGTATCGCCGGATCAAGGACCACCCGACGACGCTGGAGCTTTATGCCGCCAAGCTGGTCGCCGAAGGCTCGCTGACCGAAGGCGACGTCAAGACGATGGTCGGCGACTTCAACAAGCGGCTCGACGAAGAGTACGAAGCGAGCAAAGGCCACAAGCCGAACCGCGCCGACTGGCTGGACGGCCGCTGGAGCGGCTTTGCACGCGCGACGAAAGACGATCGCCGCGGCGACACGCAGGAACAGTTCGAGGCGCTGAAGATGGTGGGCCGTGCGCTCTCCACCCCCCCGAAGAACTTCACCCTGCACAAGACGATCGCGCGTCAGCTCGAAGCCAAGGGTAAGATGTTCGAGAGCGGCGAGGGCTTCGACTGGGCGACGGCGGAAGCGCTGGCGTTCGGCACCTTGCTGGACGAAGGCTTCCCGGTGCGCCTGTCGGGCCAGGATTCCTCGCGCGGCACGTTCAGCCAGCGCCATTCGGTGCTGATCGATCAGGAGACCGAGGCACGCTACACGCCGCTCAACAACATCCGCGAAGGCCAGGCCGAGTTCGAGGTGATCGACTCGCTGCTGTCCGAAGAAGCGGTGCTTGGGTTCGAGTACGGCTTCTCGCTCGCCGAGCCGAAGGCGCTTGTTTTGTGGGAAGCGCAGTTCGGCGACTTCGCCAACGGTGCGCAGGTTGTGATCGACCAGTTCATCTCCTCCGGCGAAATGAAATGGCTGCGCATGAGCGGCCTCGTGATGCTGCTGCCGCACGGCTATGAGGGCCAGGGGCCGGAGCATTCGTCGGCGCGACTCGAGCGTTATCTGCAGCTCTGCGCCCAAGACAACATGCAGGTCGTCTATCCGACGACGCCGGCCAACTACTTCCATGTGCTGCGCCGGCAGATGCACCGTCCGTTCCGCAAGCCGCTGATCGTGATGGCGCCGAAGTCGATGCTGCGCTCCAAGCGCTGCGTGTCGTTCCTGAACGACATGGGCCCGGGCACCTCGTTCCACCGCATCTTCCGCGACCAGGCCGAAGTGGTGCCGGGCGCGACGACCGTGAAGCTGGTGCCGGACGAGCAGATCAAGCGCGTGGTCCTGTGCACCGGCAAGGTGTATTTCGACCTGATGGACGAACGCGAGAAGCGCGACGAAGGCCGCGTGCAGCTTATCCGCATCGAGCAGCTCTATCCGTTCCCGGAGGCAGCGCTGGCGCAGGAGCTGCGCCGCTTCCCGAATGCGGACATCGTGTGGTGCCAGGAAGAGCCCAAGAACCAGGGCGCCTGGCACTTCATCGAGCAGCGCATCGAAGACACGCTGGGCCATCTCGGCTCCGACAAGCGGCCGCGCTATGCCGGACGACCGGAATATGCCTCGACGGCGGCGGGTTTGATGAGCCAGCACAGTGCGGAATTGAAGGCGTTCTTGAACGAGGCGCTTTCGCTGTGACGCGTTCTTCTTCCTTCATCCGTCATCGCCCGGCTTGTCCGGGCGACCCAATTTTCGGGATGAAGGAAATTGGGTCACCCGGATCCTTCGGACCGGGTGATGACGATTTTTGGTTTTACTCTCGGAGAGAGTTGAGATGAGCATTGAGATCAAAGTCCCGGCGATGGGCGAGAGCGTGACGGAAGCGACCGTGGCGCGGTGGTTCAAGCATGAAGGCGACGCGGTGAAACGCGACGAGCCGTTGCTCGAACTCGAAACCGACAAGGTGACGGTGGAAGTGCCGGCGCCGGCCGACGGCATGCTGGAATCCATCTCGGTGAAGGACGGTGACACGGTCGTGGTCGGCGCGCTGCTCGGCGCGATCAAGGAAGGCGCGGCGGGCAATCCGTCGGTCGTCACCGCAACCAACCCGACCGCCGCGACACCGGCCCCGAAAGCGGAAGCACCGAAGCCCGCACCGGCGGCGCCTGCTGCACCGGCTCCGGCCCCGAAGAGCGCGACTGTGGTCGCAATGCCGTCGGCCCGCCGCATCGCGGAAGAGAACGGTCTCGACCTCAACGCGGTGTCCGGCTCGGGCCGCGATGGCCGCGTGACGAAGGGCGACATGCTGGGCGCGCTCGAAGCGCGCGCGGCGATGCGCGACTCGAAGGTTCAGCCGGCCGCCGCACCGGCGCAGGCCGCGCCGCGCGCCCGCGCCGATCGCGAAGAGCGCGTGCACATGACGCGCCTGCGCAAGACGATCGCGCTGCGCCTGAAGGAATCGCAGAACACCGCCGCGCAGCTGACGACCTTCAACGAGGTCGACATGAGCCACGTGATGAAGCTGCGCACCGAATACAAGGACAGCTTCGAGAAGAAGCACGGCGTGCGCCTCGGCTTCATGGGCTTCTTCGTGAAGGCGTGCATCGCGGCGCTGAAAGAACTGCCGAACGTCAATGCCGAGATCGAAGGCGACGACATCATCTACAAGAACTACTACGACATGGGCGTCGCGGTTTCGACCGAGAAGGGCCTGGTCGTGCCGGTGGTGCGCGATGCCGACCACCTGTCGCTGGCGCAGATCGAGGCGGCCATCGCCGACCTCGGCACGCGCGCGCGCGACAACAAACTGAAGCTCGACGAGCTGCAGGGCGGCACGTTCTCCATCACCAATGGCGGCGTGTTCGGCTCGCTGATGTCGACGCCGATCCTCAACATGCCGCAGAGCGGTATCCTGGGCATGCACAAGATCCAGCCGCGCCCGGTCGCGATCGGCGACAAGGTCGAGATCCGGCCGATGATGTATCTCGCCCTCTCCTACGACCACCGCATCGTCGACGGCCGCGAAGCCGTCACGTTCCTGGTGCGCGTGAAAGAGAACCTGGAAGACCCGCAGCGGTTGTTGCTGGATATTTAGAGCAACTCAAACTTGGGCCGCATTAGGCGACCCGATAATAATGGAAGCAGAGATAACCTTCGACACCATCGTGCCGGATGCGGGAACGCATAATATTGAGGGTTGCTATCGCTTAGATGGCTGCGATTGGCAGATATTCTACGCTACTCATCAGTACGAAGGTACAGCCAGAGTTTTTCCAGCTACCTGGCGAAGCGGTATGACAGGTATTCAAATCCATCATCCCAGAGATGAGGTCCTGAACAAAGCAGCTGTCAAAAAAGCTCTGACCAGCATTCTGGATGTGAGCGAATGGGTTGAAGTTCGCGGTCCAGGCTCTCTGCAGATGAAATAGCGATATTTAAGCGACCCGCTTGTCCATCATTTCGAGCTTGGCGAGCTCGACGTGGGCGCGAAGTTCGATTTCGTCGAGGACGCCCTGCAGCTTCGGGTCGGCGAACTGTTCGTGGCGTTTGGTGATGGCCGCCGCGAGGCGGTTCAGCGTCGTGCGCGGGATGCCGCCGGCCAGAAGACCATCGCGGACCGCGTCGAGCAGATCGAGCAACTGCTGGCCGTGGGCGACGCCCTTGGAGCGGCCCGAGGTCGAGTCGTCGAGGCCCTGCAGCATCAGGATGTTTTCAACGGCGCCGAGCGTCGTTGCGCCGGTCACCACCTGCGCCTGCGGCGCATCGGTGGTCGCGATCTTGAAACTGCCATCGCCGCCCGATGCAGGTTTGCCCGCACGGCGAACGCCGGATGCTCCAACTGACCCTGTGCTCTTGATCTCCACGGGACACGTCCCATTGCGACAGGCCACAATCGCCTATCGTGGTTAGGGAAGAGTTAATGGGATTTACCCCTCCACGCGCTTTGCGCGTGTAGGGGTGAAGTCACGCCCGGTGATACGGGTGGCCGGCGAGGATGGTGATGGCGCGGTAGATTTGTTCGGAGAGCATCGCGCGGACCATCAAATGCGGCCAGGTTTGCGGGCCGAAGGCGAGGCTGCGGCCGCTGCGGATTTTGGGCAGCGGGGCGAGGCCGTCGGGGCCGCCGATGATGAAGACGAAGTCCTTCGTGCCGGCGTCGCGCATGGCGCCGAGCATCTCGGCGAAGTCTTCGCTTGTCATGCCTTTGCCTTTGGCGTCGAGCAGGACGACATGCGCGCCTTCCGGCACACGGGCGGCGAGGCGTTCGGCTTCCTCCGCCATGCGCTTTTCGGTTTCGCGCGCTTTGGAGACGCCGACTTCGGTGATGTCGACCGCAGTGAAACCCATGCGGCGGCCCATGTTCTGGGCACGGCCGATGAACTCTTCACACAGTGGTGCTTCGTGCGAGCCGCGCGCGTTGCCGACGGCGAGGATGTGGAGGCGCATGTTATGCCCCGTCTAAATAAAGTTTGTCATCCCGGCCGCAGTAGAGCGTAGCGGAACGGAGAGCCGGGACCCATTCTTCAGCCAGAGTGATGTTGCCGTGAGGATCGCGTTCGCGGAGGAATGGGTCCCGGCTCTCACTGCGCTACGCTCCGTTCGGCCGGGATGACAACCGAGTGGGTGGAAGAAACTACTGCGCGGCCCGGCGTTCCGGTTCGGCGACCGACCACATGCCTTCGAGATCATAGTAGTCGCGCACTTCGGGGCGGAAGATGTGGACGATGATGTCGCCGGCATCGACCAGCACCCAGTCGCCCTGCGACGCGCCGTCGACCGGGCGCGTGCCGTAGCCGGCGTCCTTCAGCTTGCGCGCGAGATGATCGGCGATCGAGGCGACGTGGCGGCTGGAGCGGCCGGAGGCGATGACGATGGCATCGACGAGGGCGGAGCGGCCGCGCATGTCGATGGTGACGATGTCTTCTGCCTTGTCGTCATCGAGCGAGGTGCGGATGCGGTCGAGCAGCGACTCGTCCATCGGCTGCTGCTGCGCAAGCGCGGCAGCCACGGCTTTCTTCGACGGCTTCTTGGCGGTGGTTTTCTTCACCGTCGCTTTTTTGACGGTGGCTTTCTTTACCGCCGCCTTCTTGGTTAGCGGGGCTTTCTTCGCAGGGGCGCGCTTCGCGGTTTTCTTGGCGGCGGGCTTTTTCGCTGCGGGCTTCTTGGTGACCAGGATCAGTACTCCACGGGACGTTCTGGGGAAGCGTGCGGGTGGATGGGTGTCTCCAAGCGGTCACGTCCCTTTTCGATTGCGCGAACAGTCTACCACGGCGCCAGCGCGCCAGAAACCGCGGCGTCGCGGTCGGCTGCCATGCGAATGGCGGTGGCGCTGAGCGGGTTGCGGCGGCCGTCAAGGATGGCGAAGGCCGGGGCCTTGCGGGTCGCAAACTGCTGGCAGGCGTCGTGGAAGCAGGTCGGGAAGCGCAGCACCGGCTTGGCGTGCGCGAGGGCCAGGGTGTGGCCGGGGCGCTGCACGATGGCGATGGGAACCAGCTTGGCGATGTCCTGCCAGCGCCGCCAGCGGTGGAAGCCTTCGAGGTTGTCGCTGCCCATCAGCCAGACGAAGTTCACCTGCGGGAAGCGCTTCTTGAGTGCGGTCAGCGTGTCGATGGTGTAGCGGGTGGAGAGCGTATGCTCGGCGTTCACGACAAGGATGCGCGGGTGGTTGGCGGTGGCGAGCGCGACGTTGTGGCGGCGCTCGAGCGGCGCCATGCCGGCGACGGGCTTCAGCGGATTCTGCGGCGCGACCAGCCACCAGACGTAATCGAGGCCGAGCTTCTTCATCGCGGTCAGCGAGATGTAGAGGTGCCCTTCATGCGCCGGATTGAACGAGCCACCAAGGAGCCCGATCTTCATGCCGTCGGACACGGGGCCGGGCGCTTTGAGCCAGCTGGAGGCGTGGGG
>DATAHD010000666.1:0-6221 GCA_036263395.1 Rhizomicrobium sp.
GACCCGAAGACCCGTTTTCGCGGCGAAACCAATGTGTTCCGTGTACTGATCAAGACCTTGCTGACCGCCGGCATCATCACCGAGCGCACCCGCAAGTTCTACGCCGCCTACATCGACATGGACGAACTCGCCGCCGAAGGCGACCGAATGGTCGGCGACGACATCGCCGAGGAAGGCATCGCGTACCTGCAGGCGATCAACTTCAAAGACCGCAGTCGCGTTGCGATAGCGGCCGAGTAATCTTTTAAAAAGAAACCGTCATAGCCGGTCGACCCGTAGCGCAGCGAAGAGCGTACCGGCTATCCCTAACCACCGTGTCACAGAATGAGCCTCAACTTCGAAACCGAGGCAATGGATGGCCGGGATGACCTACGCTGCGCTACGGCTCACCCGGCCATGACGATATAGGAGAAAGAATGAAAATGAACCTCGGCGGCACCTTCACCTTTCCCGGCACCAATCTCACCGTGAACCGCGTCGGCTTCGGCGCGATGCAGCTTCCCGGTCCCGGCGTCTACGGTCCGCCGAAGGATCATGCCGAAGCCATCGCCGTGCTGCGCGAGGTGATTGCACTCGGCATCAACCACATCGACACCTCCGACTTCTACGGCCCGTATGTCGCGAACCAGCTGATCAAGGAGGCGCTGCATCCCTATCCGAAGGATTTGGTGATCGTCTCGAAGCTCGGCGGCAAGCGCGGCACCGACAAGTCGTGGAACCCCGCCTACAAGCGGCAGGAGCTGATCGATGGCGTCCACAGCAACCTCAAGAACCTCGGCATCGAGGCGATCGACATCATGAACTTCCGCTGGGGCGCGGCGCACGGCCCGTATGACGGTCCGGATTTCGAAGAAGCCCTTGGCACTGTTGTCGATATGAAGAAGCAGGGCCTCATCAAACACATCGGCGTCAGCACCGTCACGCCGGAGCAATACGCCCTCGCGAAGAAACAGACGCCGGTCGTCTGCGTGCAGAACTGGTACAACGTCGCCAAACGCGACGACGACGCGTTCATCGACCAACTCGCTAAGGAAGGCGTCGCCTACGTGCCGTACTTCCCGGTCGGCGGCTTCGCGCCGCTACAGTGGGAAAAGTTCGAAGGCATCGCCAAATCCGTCGGCGCCACGCCGCAACAGCTCGCCCAAGCTTGGCTGCTGCAGCGCGCCCCCAACATACTGCTCATCACCGGCACATCATCGGTCGCTCACCTGCGCGACAACGCAAAGGTCGCCGAGCTCAAACTCCCACCCGACGCGATTGCTGCACTGGATAAGATCGCGGCGTAACTTGCTCGCTCATATCGTCACCCTCCCCTTGAGGGAGGGGCGGAATTTGCGTAGCAAATTTCGAGGAGGGGTAATCCGCTCCTCCTGATGACCCCACCCCGAATTGCTTCGCAATTCGACCCTCCCTCAAGGGGAGGGTGAACGCGTTTTGCAGCAAGCGAGTTTTCCGCGTGTCCACGATCACCATCGCATCGCAGTTCAAAGGCCCGCCGATGTCCGGTAATGGCGGCTATGTCTCCGGTATGCTGGCGCGCGAACTCGGCGGCATCGCCACCGTTGCCCTGCGTGCGATTATCCCGCTCGACACACCGCTCAATCTCAAACGCACCACCGACGGCGCCACGCTCACCGGCGATGACGGGAAACTGATCGCCGAAGCCAAATCCGCCAGCGCCGACGCACTCCCGGCACCACCGCCCCCGCCGACCCTCGAACAGGCACAAACCGGCAGCGCGCAATACCTGCAGGCAGAGTTGGCCCGCGAACGTCCGTTCCACCCACCCTGCTTCACCTGCTCCGTCCTTCGCGGCGACGGCGATGCCCTGCGCGTCTTCACCGGCCCTTATGGCGGCGAACCTGGCCACATCGCCGCTGCGTGGACGCCACACGCGGCCTTCGCGGATGCGGACGGCCTGGCGCCGACAGAAATCGTCTGGGCGGCGATGGATTGCCCCGGCTCCTTCGCCTGGCTCGACAAACTCGGCCACACCGGCGGCCTCCTGGGCACGATGACGGCGGAAATCCTGCGCCGCCCGGCCATCGGGCAGTCACACCTGATCACCGCCTGGCCCATTGAACAGTCGGGCCGCAAATATATCTCAGGTGTGGCGCTGTTCAGCGCCGGCGGCGAATTGATGGCGCGTGGCCACCAAATCTGGATCGGGCGCGCGGGCTAGACCCGACTCCCGCTACCCTCGCCGCCGAATCTGGGAGGGGAATCCGTCATGCCTAACGATATCCATCTGTCGCCGATGCAGCCGCAGCACGGTCCGGTCCGCCGTTTCGTCACCTACGGCCTGCTCGCCATCGCGGTGCTGATCGGCCTCAGCATCGTGTCGTCGTCCTGGTACACCGTCGATCAGGGCGAGCGCGGCGTCGTGCTGCGCAACGGCGCGATCATCGGCGAAGCGGAGCCCGGCCTCGGCTTCAAGATTCCGATCATCGACACAGTGGAGCAGATTTCCGTCCAGTCGCAGAAGACCAGCTACGACGACGTGAAGACCTACAGCCGCGATCAGCAGCCGGCGACGTTGCGTGTGTCGATCAACTACCACGTCACCGACGCCCGCGCGCTGTATGCCGACTACAAGAGCGCGCAGAACATGCTCGACCGTCTCGTCTCGCCACAGGTCTACACCTGGTCGGAAAACATCTTCGGCCAGTTCAACGCCGCGAGCGCGGTGCAGGATCGCGCCAAGCTGAATGCCGAACTAGCGATGGCGATCCGCAAGGTGATCCACGGCCCGCTGGTGCTCGAGTCCATCCAGATCGAGAACATAGACTTCTCCGGCAAGTACGAAGAAGCCGTCGAAGCCCGCATGGAAGCGACCGTGCGCCAGCAGCAGGCAGAAGCCGAAGCCGCCTCCACGCGCACCCGCGCCGACGCCAACGCCTATTCGGTGAAGGCACAGGGCGAGGCCGAGGCGGCCGCCATCCGCGCCCGCGGTGACGCTTTGCGCGACAACCCCGGCCTGCCCGGCCTGGTGACGGCGGAGAAGTGGGACGGCCACCTGCCGACGACCATGGTTCCCGGCGGCGCCATGCCGTTTATCCACGTCGGACCGCAGTAAAAGCGCGAGCTTGAACGCATCCAAAATGCCTAACAGACCGTTCATGCTGGGTTCAGCAACCTCCCGGCAATGTGCCGGCGTACGATCAACCCCCAGGATCACAAGAAAATGCAGATGAGACACCTGCTGCCGGCGCTAGCGCTCGGCGGCGCCCTGGTCGCCTCCCCCGCCTTTGCCGGCTGGGTTCCGCGCGACAACGGTGGCCAGTCAGGCGGCCAATCCAGCAGCAGCTCCAGTTCGAGCTCGCAAAGCGGTAGTTGGAGCGGTGGTTCCAGCAGCCATGGTTCGAGCGGCGGCAGCTGGAACAACAGCAGCTTCAGCAACAGCTCGGGCGGTGGTTCCGGTGGCGGTGGTGGTCATCACCGCGACAACGGCGGCTCCGGTGGCTCCAGCAATGGAAGCTGGAACAACAACAGTTCAGGCGGTGGCTCTGGCGGCGGCGGTGGCCACAACCACAACAATGGCGGCAGCTCCAGCAACAATTCGAACAACAACGCCGGCAACTGGAACAACAACGGCAACGGCGGTGGCGGAAAAAACCGCGATCACAACCGGGACAGTTCGTCGAACCAGAATGCCAACAACAACAATAACAATAACAATCACAACAACAGCAACCCCGATCGCGATCGGCTGAACAACTTCTGGACCGATCATACAGGTTCGAGCGGCGGCAATCGTCCGTGGAACAATACCAATAACAACAACAATCGCGGCCACGACTGGAACAACAACAACCGTAACCGCAATTGGAATGGCAACTGGGACCACAACAAGAACTGGCAGCACAGCGGCCGCCGGCATTCGGTGGACCGCGCCTGGTTCCGCTTCTCGAACCGTGACGTTCGCCACTTCAGCAGCTGGGAGCGTGATCGCTGGCGGCATGGCCGTTGGCACCACGGCTATCACAACGGCCGTTACGGCTGGTGGTGGTATCTGAACGGCGGCTGGTTCCTGTACAACACACCGGTCTATCCGTACCCGTCCTATGTGTCGTCGGACCTCTACTACGATGACTACTATTACGACGACTACGGCAGCGACTATGACGACTATCAGGGTACGCCTGCGAGCGATGGCTACTGGTACTACTGCCGCGATCCGCAGGGCTATTATCCGGACGTCCGGAGCTGCCGTACCGACTGGCAGCGCGTCAGCCCGCGCGATTACGACGATGATCGCGGTGGCTACAACGATCGTGACGACCGCCGTTATGACGACCGTGGCCCGCCGCCGGACGATTACAACGACGACGACTACGACGATGACAGATAACTAAGCGCCCTTGATGGAGCGTCTGACTGGGCCGCATTCCGAAAGGGGATGCGGCCCGTTTCTTTTGATCGCCGAAATCGAACGGCGGTTTGAGTAAAAAAACCAGCCTTACAGATTTGTGAGTTTGCCGCGGGCTGCGCTGTAAGCTCGCGCCCTCAGATTTCTCCTCACGAAACGAGCTGTTCGTTTCGACAAAACACCACCCGGAGAAATTCCCAATGTTCCGTCCCCTCGCCACCGCCATCACCCTGATCGCTCTCGCCGGCACGCCGGCTTTTGCCGCGACGTCGTCCACCACGGCGCCGGCCCCGAAGGCGGCCCACACCATGGTCGCCAAGACCGCCGCGAAGCCGCAGGCCGTCAAGTCCGTGAAGGTCACCAAGCCGGCCGCCGGCAAGCATGCCTCGATCGCCCGCTCCACCAAGCTCGCGTCGAACACCACGATCGGCCACAAGACGCTGAAGAGCCACGCCGGCAAAGGCAAAGTGAAGACCCCGGCCAAGTCGGTCGGCTAAGCCCAAAAGCGGGCAGCACCCCGCTCCCCCTCCCGCTCGCTGCCCGTATGCGAGGCCGGCTTCGCTCCCCCTCCCGAAGCCGGCCTCGCTGATTCCGGAATGACCCGCTATGACTTCCGCCATGAGCCGCCGCATTCTCCTCGTCGAGGACGATCAGGAAACCGCAGAGTACGTGCTGAACGGCCTGCGCCAGGAAGGTTACGTGGTCGAGCACGTGGCAAACGGACCCGACGGCCTCTACCTCGCGACCTCGACGCCGTTCGACGCCATCGTGATGGACCGCATGGTTCCCGGCATGGATGGCCTCACCGTCATACGCGCTCTGCGCGCGGCCAATGTCACGACGCCCATCATCATCCTCAGCGCCCTGTCGCAGCTCGATGAGCGCGTGAAGGGTCTGCGCGCCGGCGGTGACGATTACCTCACCAAGCCTTTCGGCTTCTCCGAACTCGCCGCCCGTCTGGCCAACCTGATGCGCCGCGGCGCCGCCCCGGTGGCCGAGACCGAACTCCTCTGCGGCGACCTGCGGATGGATCTGCTGTCGCGTCAGGTGACGCGCAGCGGCAAGCGCGTCGATCTTCTGCCGCGCGAGAGCAAGCTCCTCGAATACTTCCTGCGCCACAAGAACCGCGTCGTGACCCGCACCATGCTGCTGGAGCAGGTGTGGGACTACCGCTTCGATCCGCACACCAGCGTGATCGACACACACATCAGCCGCCTGCGCAAAAAGATCGACGACGGCTTCGACAAGCCGCTGCTCCACACCGTGCGCGGCACCGGCTATCGCTTCGCGGAAGAACCGTGAGCCGGATTTGGAGCCGCCCGTGGTTTATCGCGGTCACGCTGATCGCTGCCGCGCTCGGTTCTATGGCCATCGCCATCATCGCGATAGACCGCATCGGTGAGAGCATCATCGACGCGCAGGCGAAGAGCGCCGCAGCGGCCGAGCAGGACTACATGGTCACCCTCGCGCGTGAAGAAGGTCTCGCCGCACTGGTCGACACCCTGAACCGCCGTGAGCGCCTGCACGGCGGCGACGGCTTTCGTTACGCCCTGACCGACACCGACGGCCACGCCATCGCCGGCGCCTCCACCCTCAGCACCATTTCTGCCTCGAAAGGCTGGAAGGTCGGCGTTACGCAGGTCCGCGGCGAGAAGAAAACCTGGCATGTCCTCGTCGGCGCCCTCCCTAGTGGTCAGTCGCTCTTCATCGCCCAGGATGCCGAGCACCGTGCCTCATTCCGCAGCGCCATCCTCGACGCCTCGGCCGCCGCGCTCATCTTCGCCTCTATCGCTTGCACCCTCGCCGGCTTCCTGCTCAGCGGCTACCTGTTGCGCCGCACGACCGAGATCAG
>DATAHD010000667.1:0-10091 GCA_036263395.1 Rhizomicrobium sp.
TTCTGCTTCTCCGCATCGACGGTGTAGAGCGTGTGATCTAGATCGAAGATCCACGCCGCGACATGCCGGAAATCCGGCGCCGCTTTGCTTTGATCCTGCACTGCTTCGTTCATGGGCGGACCATGGGGGAAGCGCCTAGTCCGCGCAAGAACAGGGTTAAGACGCGTGAACCAAGGATTTTTAACGCGCTTTAACAGGTGAAATGTCAATCTGCTCCCAATGGGAGAAAGTCCTGTGTCGACCACGGGTCGCAAGATCGAAGAAACCGAACGTCCTTCGCCGTCCGACCTGCTGAAGGTTCTGGAGACGCGCGCCCGCGTGGCGCAGGACGAACTCGCGGGGCGGGTCGACGCCGGCTCAGACGTGCTGCACTACATCGCCCAGAAGGGCGCGACCGCCACGCGCCGTGCCGTCGCCGCAAACACCGCCGCCACCGCGCGCACCAATCGTGTTCTGGCCGATGACGACGATGAGGATGTGCGCGCCGAACTGACGCGCAAGATCGCCCGCCTGATGCCCGGGCTGCCGGTCGATGAAAACGATCACGTGCGCCGCCTGACGCTCGAGACGCTGGAAAAACTCGCCAGCGATCACCTGCCGCGCATCCGCGCCCTCCTCGCCGAAGAGATCAAGACCCTCGACTGTATCCCCAAGAGCATCGTGCTGAAGCTGGCGCGCGACGTCGAAGCGATCGTGTCGGTTCCGATCCTCGAATACTCGCCGCTGCTCTCCGATGCCGATCTGCTGGAGATCATCGCGACGGCGCGCGCCCACGAAGCGCTGACCGCCATCGCCAAGCGCAAATTCCTCAGCCCGAACGTCAGCGACGCGGTCGCAACCTCGCTCGACATTCCGGCCATCGCGGCCCTTCTCGCCAATCCCGATGCGAAGATCCGGGCTGAGACGCTCGACAAGCTGGTCGAACAGGCTAAGCAGATCGAGGCCTGGCACGAACCGCTCGCCATGCGCGCCGATCTCTCGCCGCGCGCCATCCGCCGCATCTGCACCTTCGTCGGCGCCTCGCTGCTCGAGGTGCTGTCGCGCCGTCACGGCCTCGACGAAGAAACCCAGCAACTCCTGTCGAAACAGCTGCGCGGCCGCATCGAAACCACGCCGCTGCAGGACGACGCAACGGTGGAGCCGGTCAACGACTACTCGTCCGAAGGTGTGACGGCTGCCTGGAAAGAAGGCCGCCTCGACGACGCCTTCGTGGAAGATGCCGTGATGGCGGGCCGCCGCGAAGCTGTGATTGTCGCCCTCGGCCACCTCGCCCGCATTCCGGAAGACACATCACGCCGGATCATGCAATCGGGTTCGGCCAAGGCTGTCACCTCGCTCATCTGGCGCGCCGGACTTTCGATGCGCATCGCCTTCAAGGTTCAGACGTTCCTGATGCGCCTGCCGACCGGCGAACTGCTCCCGGCCCGCGGCGGCGTGCATTTCCCGCTCACCGAAGAAGAGATGCGCTGGCACCTCAGCTACTTCGGCATCAAGAACTGACGCTTATGTCTTCGGCTTGGCTGGCGGCTTCGGCTTGGCGGCCGGTGGTTTGGCCGGCTTCGGCGCCGGCAGCTTGATCGGTGCCACCAGCCCCGAATTGCCGACATGCGCGACATAGCCGGCGAGGCCTTTGGTGTTCGTCGTCGCAAAACTCGTTTCGGTCAGCCCGCGCTTGCTGCAATTGCCGCGTCCCTCGACCTCGAACTGCATATTGGTCAGGCAGAACTTCTCCGCCCCCGACACCAGCTTCGGGTTTCCGTGCTTCTCGACATGTAGATAGACGGCATCGACATGCAGCGCCGTGGTGATCGCCTTGGCACAGCTTCCCGCCGCCACCTTCCACCAGCCGCGCGAAACGTAATCGCGCACTTTGAACGCAATCACCGCCCAGATATCGCCGTCGGTGTCGTTGCAGATGGAATAGCCGGCCGGTGCTGCGGTGCGCAGCGCCTCGGTCTCCAGCGCATCGAACATGTCGCGCACCGGCGCATTGGCGGCCAGCTTGGTCCGCTTGCGGAAGGCGCTCAGCGCGTTGCCCGTCTGCTGGTTCGGCTTGCCGTCGATCAGATCGATCTTCGCGCCGTTGTCTTTCAGCAGACGTTTAAGCCCGGCCGTCCGTGCCTGATCGACGGTGGAGATCGCGGGCGACTCCGTGAACGACGTCGTCCATACCGATTGTCCGCCGGTCTGCACTTCCGCGAAGGGCAGGGCAGACGACTCCGCACTGCACAGCGTCGTGCCGATCGCGCTCTTCAGCCGGAAGTTCGCTTCCGCCGCACAGAGCCGCATGTTGCCGCTCCAGTCGCGGGGCGCGCCGCCATGCGCGGTCGAGGTGCGCGCGTAGACGAAGTAGCGGTTCTTGCCGAGCGGCGTTTCGATCACCGTCTTGCAGTCGCCGGGCACGATGCGTGACCAGCCCTGCGTCGTGACCCCGTCGCGTTCCTGCACCGCCGTCGCGGTGTAGAGGATGTAGCTCGTGCGGTTGCACAACTCGAGCTGCGCCGCGGCGCGCGACGGCATAAGCATGAGTGCCGCCAGCGCGGCGAGCGCTAGCGCTATTCGTTTCATTCGGCCGTGATGAGCGTGCCGGCACCGTGCTCGGTGAAGAGCTCGAGCAGGAGAACATGCGGAATGCGGCCGTCCAGGATGACGGCGGCGTGAACGCCCGCTTCGACCGCATCGATCGCGGTCTCGATCTTGGGGATCATGCCGCCTTTGATCGTGCCATTGGCGATGAGTTCGCGCGCTTCTTTGACGGTCAGCTTCGGGATCAGCTTCTTCTCGGAGTCCAGCACACCCTCGACATCGGTTAAAAGGATCAGGCGCTCTGCCTTCATCGCCCCTGCGACCGCACCGGCCACCGTGTCGGCGTTGATGTTGTAGGTCTCGCCGTCCTTGCCGACGCCGATCGGCGCGATCACCGGCACGATTTCCGATGCCATCACCGTCTTCAGTACCTCCGGGTTCACCGTCTCCGGTTGTCCCACGAAGCCGAGATCGACGCCGTCCTTCACCAGCTTCCTGGCGACGACCAGATTGCCGTCCTTGCCGGAGAGGCCAACCGCGCGCCCGCCGGCGGCGTTGATGCCGCTCACGATCTGCTTGTTGATCGAGCCGGAAAGCACCATCTCGACCACTTCCATCGCCGCTTCATCGGTGACCCGCAGGCCGTTGATGAAGTTCGACGGGATGTTCAGCTTGCCCAGCATCGCGCCGATCTGCGGCCCGCCGCCATGCACCACGACCGGATCGATGCCGGTCTGCTTCATCAGCACGATATCCTGCGCGAAATCCGCCGCCGTGCTGCCGCCGCCGGCCATGGCGTTGCCGCCGTATTTCACGACGATGGTCTTCTGGTCGTATTTCAGGATGTAGGGCAGGGCCTCGACCAGAACGCGGGCCGTCGAACGCCACCGCGCCAGGACGCGCAGGTTGCGTTCCGGTCCACTGTCGTCCTGAAGCGCCATGGTTCAACCCTGTGAAGTTGCTGGGCTTATAGCCCGAACGGGTATGGGCTGAAATGCCAATTTGACCCGTCTAGGCCCCGTGGCTAGGTTGGCTGCAACCGCCACCTTGCATTGCAGAATGCCGCCCCGCCGGCCAGAAAAGTTAATGGCTGCCGCCGGGCGTTTGGAGTCTGCCGTCCCCGAATGGTCAAGCCCGAGCCGTACATGACCCGCAAGTATCGCGGGGTGATGAAAAAGATCTCCAAGCATATCCAGAACAAGAAGAAGCTCTCGCTGATCCGCCTGAGCGACGGCGAAAGCGCCTTCCTCGGCTACCCGGACTATTCCGGCCGCGAGCCCTATGAGGCGTTTCTCCTGCGCTGGTGGGGCAAGACCTCCCTTCCCGAAGCGGAAGATCGCCGTCTGCGCGAAGACCTGAAGGTCGCGATCAGCAAGGCCGACATCCTCGGCATCCCCAATCCCAAGCATCCGACGCGCGAGGATATGCGCAATATCCATCGCATGCTCACCGACTGGGGCCTGCTGCGCGATCGCATGGTCATCAGCAGCAACCTGATCAACCTGCGGTTTCTCGAGAACGGCTACTTCGAGCAGATCTTCCAGCAGGAAACCGAGATCGGGATGATCACCCCGAATGTCGAGCTCAAGGAGATCATCGAGGCGCGCTACAACGTGCGCATCCATCTCATCGGCATCCGCGGCCAGGCCAAGTTCTTCACCGACGGACCGCACTATCCGGACGAGTACGACAAGGTGCTCGCGGCGATCCAGCCGAAGATGCTCTACATCGTCAGCGCCGGCATCTGCGGCAAGGTCTACTGCAACCGGATTCGCGAGCTTGGCGGCATCGCGCTCGATGCGGGCTCGATCACGGACTTCTGGGCCGGCAAGAAAACGCGCCTCGTGCACGACCGCTGGAAAGACCGCGGCCTACAGAGCATGACGGCGAAGGTCCAGGACCTGACCGGCGCCGAAGACCGCGAAGAAGAAGACGACGACGAGCGAGACGACGATACCGGCAGCTAATTCGCCAGTGCCGTGAGGTGCAGCTTCACCGCATCGAGGCCCAGCTTCTTGTCGGCCGACGTGATCAGCACCTGCGGATACGCCGCCGTGTGCTTCGCCGTCTCGGCCGTGACCTTCTCGACGATCTCCGTGTCCTCGCCCTTGCGCAGTTCATCGCTCTTGGTCAGCACGACGAGGTAGGAGACCGCTGCTTCGTCCAGCAGGTCCATCACCGCACGGTCGGTGTCCATCAGCCCGCGCCGCGAATCCACCAGCACCAGTACGCGTCTGAGCGGTGCACGCCCGCGCAGATAGGCGAAGATCAGCCGCTGCCACTCCGCCGACATCGCCTTCGACGCCTTGGCATAGCCATAGCCCGGCAGGTCGGTGAGCATCAGCCGGCCACCGAGGTTGAAGAAGTTGATCTCGCGCGTCCGCCCCGGCGTGTTCGACACGCGCGCCAGCGCCTTGCGGTTGGTCAGCGCGTTGATGAGGCTCGACTTGCCGGCATTCGACCGTCCGACGAACGCCACCTCGTTGAGCGAAGCCGGCGGCAGGCTCTTGATGTCGCCGGTGCCCCACACGAAATCGCAGGCGCCCGCAAACAGTTTGCGCGCGGCTTCGAGTTCTTCGGCGGAGACCTCTTCTTCGCTCACTCGGCGTCCGTATCTGTGTCCGTCTTGGACTTCTTCTTCGTGGCCTTGCCTTCGATCTGCTTCGGATTCTCCGGCGGCGGCTTCTTGCTGAAGGGCAGGTTGTTGAACAGATGAATCTCGACCCCATGCCGCCGCATCATCACATATTGCTGCGCCATCGTGAGCAGGTTGCTCCACGTGTAGTAGATGACGAGACCCGCCGGGAACGCGGCGAACATGAAGGTGAAGATGATCGGCATGTAGGTGAACATCTGCGCCGTCGCCGGATCGGCCGGCGCCGGGTTCATCTTCGTCTGCACCCACTGCGTGGCGCCCAGGATGATCGGCCACACGCCGATGGACAGGAACGCGAGGAACGTCGGCAGGATCGCGTGCGGATTGAACGGCAACAGGCCGAACAGGTTGATCCAGCTCGTCGGATCCGGCGCCGACAGATCGTGCACCCAGCCAAAGAACGGCGCGTGATACATTTCGATCGTGACGATGAACACCTTATAGAGCGAGAACATCACCGGGATCTGGATCAGCATCGGAAGACAGCCCGACACCGGGTTCACCTTCTCGCGCTGATACAGCGCCATCGTCTCCTGCTGCTGCTTCACCTTGTCGTCGGCGAAGCGCTCCTTGATGCGCTCCATTTCCGGCTGCAGCTTCTTCATCCGTGTCATCTGCTTGAAGCCCGCATTCGCCATCGGATAGAGCGCGGCGCGGATGAACACGGTCAGCACCAGAATGGCGATGCCGAACGTCACATTGGTAATGCCGATGCTGACGAGGAAGCCCGACACCGTTTCCAGCAGCCAGAAGATCGGCCGCGTGAAGAACCAGAACCAGCCCCAGTCGACCGCCATGTCGAATTCCTGGATGCCGTCCTTGTTCTCGTATTTCTGCAAGGTCTCCACCACCTTCGCGCCGGCGAACAGACGGTGCGTCACGCTCGCCGTACCATGCGGCGCCACGGTGCGCGCCCCCAGGCGATAGTCCGCCTGATAGGTGCGGTTGTTCTGGCCGCTGAACGCGCCGTCGAAGCCTTCGCCCTGCGGCGGGATGACGGCGGCCATCCAGTACTTGTCGGTGATGCCGGCCCAGCCGCCCGTCGAGTGGAACGTCTCCGCCGGCTTGTTGTCTTTGAACGCGTCGTACTTCGGGTCTTTCAGCGAGCCGTCGCCGATCCCGACGAAGCCTTCATGCAGCACCCAGAAATTCTGCGTCGGCGGAATGCCTTCGCGCGTCACCGCGGCATAGGGATAGAGCACCGCCGGCTTGTCGCTGCTGTTCGTCACCGTGTCGGTGATCGTGAACATGTACTGATCGTCGACCGTAATGACGCGCTTGAACAGCAGGCCGTGCCCGTTGTCCCACGTGAGTGTCACCGGATGGCCGGTGCTCAGCGTCGCGTCGCCGCCCTGCTGTGTCCACACCGTCTTGCTGTTCGGCAGCGGCCCGTTGTTGCCCGCAGCGCCGACCCAGCCGAAATTCGCGAGATACGGATACTTCGTGCTGTTCGGGGCGAGCAGCACGATCTCCGGGCTCTTCTTGTCGATCGTCTCGTGATAGTCGCGCAGGCGCAGATCGTCGAATGTCGCGCCGGTCAGGCGGATCGAGCCATCGACTTTGCCGGTCAGGATCGGCACGCGCTTGCCGCTCGCCTTCAGTGCCGCCTCGCGCGTCATCTCTTTCGCGGCTGTGGACATGCCCGGCGCCGACACGGTGCCCAGTTCGGGGTTCTTCTTTTCCTGCTTGGCGAGCGTCGCCTGCTTGTGCTGCTGCTCCTTCATCTGCGGCATCGCGACGAAGTATTCCCATCCGAAGATGACGAGCGCCGACAACAGGAAGGCGACGAGAAGATTGCGGTTTTCACCCATGAGAACTTGTGCACTCGTGTTTGTGATTGTGTGGGCGTGCCGCGGGCACGGGATCGTAGCCCGACGAACCGCCGAGCCAGGTGATGGGATGACAACGGCCGAGCCGCTTGAGGCCGAGCCACAGACCTTTGAGCGGCCCATGAATCTCGATCGCCTGCATCATATAGACGGAGCACGTCGGCTCGTAGCGGCACCCCGTCGGCAGAAACGGCGACAGGAATCGTTTGTAGAACCGGATCGGTGCGATCAGGACCGCCGACGCACCGTTGCGCACAGTCTCGCGCAAATTCGTCGGGTGATCGGTCACGAACGTCCTTCCGCCGGGGTGTGCTGCTTCGCGTGGGCTGCGTTGAGCGCCGAGACCAGATCGGCCTTCAACTGCTCGAACGGCCGGGTCAGGGTCCCCTGCCGTGCGACCAGAACATAGTCGTTGCCCGCGCGGCCACAAAGGGGAAGCACCGCCGCGGCCGCTTCGCGCAACCGCCGCTTGGCGCGATTGCGCACCACCGCGCCGCCAAGCTTCTTGGTCGCGGTGAAGCCGACACGCACGGCGGCGTTGGCGGCTTTTTCGGGAGAGCGGGCGAGTTCGAGGGTAAGGCTGGGTACGACCCGGCGGATTCCGGCGCTCGCACGCAGGAAGTCGGCACGGACTTTCAGGCGGGTCATGGCGAGGCCCTGCTGGGCCAAGGTGGTTAGGCCGAGAGCTTCTTGCGGCCGTGGGCGCGGCGGCGGTTCAGGATGATACGGCCATCCTTCGTCGCCATGCGGGCACGGAATCCATGACGGCGCTTGCGCACGATCTTGCTCGGCTGATAGGGGCGCTTCATGGTGGTTCCTGCGGCTTCTCAAAAAGAGCCGTGCTTCTAAGCATTGGACGGGTGCCTGTCAACGCCGGCGCAATATTCGGACTTTCCTGCTAACCCATTGATTGGATTGAAGAGTGTCCCTCACGCCGACGTCCGACGCGCCCAATTCCGCGCGCCCTTTGTGGCAACGCATGATCCCGATGGCCATCCTGGCGGTCGGCCTGATCGCCTTCTTCGCCCTCGGCTACCAGCGCTACCTGTCGCTGGAGGTGCTGCGGACCAACCGGGCCCTGCTGCTCGGCTACGTCCACGCCCACCCGCTGCTGGCCGCCGGGCTCTACGTCACCGTCTATATTGGGATTATCGCCTTCTCGATCCCCGGCGGCACGATCATGACGATCACCGGCGGGTTCCTGTTCGGAACCCTGGAGGCGGCGGCGCTGGCCACCTGCTCCGCGACCCTTGGCGGCACCATCCTGTTCCTCGCCACCAAGACCGCGCTCGCCGACTACTTCCGCACCCGGATGGGCCCGCGCGTCGCCCGGTTTGAGGACGGCTTCAACCGCAACGCCTTCTCTTATCTCTTCGTCTCGCGCCTGATCCCGATGTTCCCGTTTCCGATCGTCAACATTGCGTCCGGTCTGCTCGGCGTGAACGCGCGCACCTTCATCACCGCCACCTTCATCGGCATCATCCCGGCCACCGTGGTGTTCGCCGGCCTCGGCAGCGGCCTCGGCAAACTGTTCGACCGCGGCATCAAGCCGGACATGCACCTCCTGCTCCGCCCGCAAATCCTTCTGCCCCTCGCCGGCCTCGCCATCCTCGCCCTCATCCCTCCAATCTGGCGCGCCATCGCGACGCGCGGTGCTAGTCGGAATCCGCAATAGCGGCATCCGCCGCAAAGCCGCCATTCTTGCCTTGATTTCGCCGCCGAAGCCTCGGCCTATGCGCGGCCATGGAGGGGCCGTTCACATCGGGCAATGCGCTGCGGGTGCTGACGCACAGCCTGTCCAGCCGCTTGCTCCTGCTGACGCTGCTCTACGTCCTCGTCACCGAGATCCTGATCTTCGTCCCCGCCATCGGCCGCTATCACGAGAGCCTGCTCGAAGATCACGTGAAGTCGGCCGAGCTCGCGGTGCTGCCCTTCACCGAAAGCTCCGGCAAGGACGTCTCGCCCGAACTGCGCCAGCAACTGCTGCAACGCGCCGGCGCCAACGCCGTCGCGCTCAAGCGCATGGACGTGCGCGACTTCTATCTCGTCAGCACCCTGCCGACGAAGATCGACCGCGCCTACGACATCTTCCATGCGTCGCTCTTCAGCGAGATGGCGAACGCGCTCGACTGCATCCTCAATGGCGGCAACCGCGCCCTGCGCATCACCTCCTGGACGCAGATCAAAGGCGCGGAGGCGATCGACGTCATCCTGTTCGAAGACCAGATTCACGCGGCGCTCGTCGACTACGCCCGCAACATCGCGTTGCTCGCACTCCTCATCTCCGTCGCAACCGCGCTGCTCGTCTTCGCTAGCCTCTACATCGTGCTGGTGCGCCCGATGCGCAAACTCACGCAGTCGATGATCGCCTTTCGCGAAAATCCCGAAGACCCCTCGCGCATCGTCAGCGCCTCGCAGCGCCGTGACGAGATCGGCATCGCCGAACGCGAACTCGGCAGCATGCAGCGCGACCTCTACGCCTCGCTGCAGCAGAAGAACCGCCTCGCCGCGCTGGGCGTCGCGGTGGCGAAGATCCAGCACGACCTGCGCAACATCCTCTCCAACGCCCAGCTTGCCTCCGACCGTCTCGCCAGCGTCGACGACCCGGTGGTGCAGCGCCTCGCCCCGCGCCTCGTCGCCTCGCTCGACCGCGCCGTCTCGCTTGCGACAAGTACCCTGCGCTACGGCCGCGCCGAAGAACGCGAACCCGCGCGCGCCCACGTGCCGTTGCTTCCCATCGTCGAAGAGGCGGTGCAAGCGGCCATCGACTCGACAAAGGCGGAGAACGTCGCGTCGACAGTCGACATCGACGCCAAACTCCTGATCGACGCCGATCCGGAGCAGCTCTACCGCATCGTCCTCAACCTCGCGCGCAACGCTGTCGAAGCCATGACCTCGCGCAGCGCACCCGCGCGCCTCACGATCTCCGCGCAGCATCAATCGATGCGCGTCACCATCGACATCGCCGACAACGGCCCCGGCATTCCGGAGAAAGTGCGCGAACGCCTCTTCCAACCCTTCGCCGGCACCGCCCGCCCCGGAGGCTCCGGCCTCGGCCTCGCCATTGCCCGCGATCTGGC